>JAOARS010000081.1 GCA_025210415.1 Marinifilum sp.
ATGGAAAAAGACCCTAATATAGAACTTCGATCGGACGAAGTAAAAGAGATACTTGGCAGAGTACCCAACTGGATAATTCGTAGTGGAACAACACTGTTTTTTGTAGTGATTTTCGCTGTAGTTGTAGGTTCATACTTTTTCCGATACCCTGATATTATTGGTTCAAGATTGGTTTTAACAACACTAAACCCGCCGGCTGAATTGGTAGCCAGATCAAGTGGACAGTTGCAGGATTTAAGAGTTAAGGATAATGAGAATGTAAGTGAGGGTAGCTTATTAGCAATTATTAAAAACCCTGCATTTAACAAAGATGTTTTTCTCTTAAAGCAACAACTTACTGTTTTTCAAGGACACCTTACAGGTTCGGAAAGTATAGAATCAAATTTGCTGGAAAGTAATTTTCGTTTGGGAGAAATTCAATCCTATTACAATGCTTTTTTAAAATCATATGTCGACTATCATCGCTTTTTCGATATGCAGTACTACGATAAGAAAATTGTATCGTATAAGGATCAAATTAGTAAATACAACATGTATTACGATCGACAATATCAGCAAAAGAAGATATTGGAAAGCGAATTGTCAATTTCAAAAAGTCAATATTTACGCGATTCTTCCTTGTATCAAAAAGGAGTAATATCCCAATCCGATTTTCAGAATGCCAAAAAGAAATATCTGGAGCAATCATATTCTTTTCATGGTGCACGATCATCTTTGGCTTCTACACAGATTAATATTTCTCAGGTAAAGCAACAAATAATCGATCTTGAATTAAAAAAAGAAGATGAAAGAAAAGAGTTGCAAAACCTCTTGATTCAATCCTTCGATAATTTAAAAGCACAAATAGATATTTGGGAGGAAAAATACCTAATTCGAACACCTATTGACGGAATAGTAAGTTTTAATAAATTTTATAGTGCCAACCAAAATGTTAAAGTAGGCGAACGAGTATTTACAGTACTTCCTATGGACTCGACAAAGGTAGTTGCTCGTGTTGAATTGGGAATTCGTGGTGCAGGTAAGGTAAAGATTGGACAAAGAGTGAATATAAAACTCGATAATTATCCTTATCTTGAATATGGGATGCTTGAAGGAACCATACAATCCATTTCAAAAGTGCCGGAAGATCAGAAATACAGTTTGGATGTAGATTTCCCTAACGGACTGGTAACAAACTATGGCATTGAACTTGAATTTGCCCAGAAGATTGAAGGTGATGCAGAAATAATTACCGAAGATCTTAGGCTGTTGCAAAGAATTTTTAACCCAATTCGTGCTTTGTTAAAAGAGAGATTGTAAGTTCCGCTCCCGAAAAATTTAATTTCGGAACGATGAGAGAGCTTGCTGTTGGAATTGATATTGGTGGTACACATACCGTATTTGGCTTGGTAGATAAGTTGGGTAATTGCCTGATTCAGGATAGAATATACACCAAAGAGTTTGACAATTTCAACGGTTTTTTATCTACATTATCTCAAAAAATAAAAAAGCTTGAAATTCCTGATCAAAAGAATTTTAGGATAAATGGAATTGGTGTTGGTGCTCCCAATGCTAATTATAAAAACGGTACTATCGAAAGTGCTTCGAACCTAATATGGGAGGGTGTTCTTCCTTTGGCTACACTGCTGCACGAAAATTTCAATTTACCAGTAAAAGTAACAAATGATGCAAATGCATCGGCAATGGCCGAAATGATATATGGAGGAGCTGTTGACATGAAAAACTTTATGGTTTTAACCTTAGGTACCGGCTTGGGTAGTGGTATCGTAGTCAATAGCAAACTTGTTGTTGGACATTCCGGATTTGCCGGCGAATTGGGACACATTATTGCAAGGCCTGAAGGAAGACAATGTGGTTGCGGTCGTTATGGCTGTTTGGAAACCTACGTTTCTGCCACAGGAATAAAGCGAACAGTAAGCAAACTTTTGGCCAAATATTCCTTTAAAAGCGATTTAAGAAGTATACCATTTAATCGGATGAGTGCGAAAAAACTTGCTGATGCTGCTTTTAGAGGCGATGCAATTGCATTGGAAGCTTTCGAATATACAGGAAAAATACTGGGAATTGCGTTGGCTAATGTGATAGCGATCAATAATCCTGAAGCAATTTTTTTAGCTGGAGGCCTTTCTAAAGCAGGCGATTTGTTATTAAAGCCAACACAGCACCATATGGAAGAAAACCTGCTCTCAGTTTACAAAGGAAAAACTGCCCTGAAGCTTACATCTGTTAAGGGAAATTCCGGAATTCTTGGTTCTGCTGCGATGATATGGAATCTTGTGTAATAATTTGTAGCTTTGGACTTTGTTTAAGTAAAAACGCTATAAATTAATAAATGAAGCTGCGTCTTGTTTTTATCATTATTCTATCATTTGCTTGCAGATGCTATGCTCAAAACGTAGTTGAACCATTTCATACTCATAATCAAAGCCCTTTAGTGCATTTCTTTGGATTTCCAAATAACTATGGAGGAAAGGTATTAGAGCAAAAAGAGTTTGTGTTTGGCAACTATTTTAATATTGCGAATAACGCAACATCTACTAAATTAAGAAATGAGGCCATTTATCTCGATGGAGAGATGTATCGCAATGAAATTGTACTTCGATACGGACTCTTAAAAAAACTTCAGGTAGAATTTACACTTCCATTGGTTAAACATTCAACAGGTATAATGGATCCCTTTATTTCAGGTTGGCACGAAGCGTTTGGCTTGCCAGGCAAAGCAAGGGAAATTATGCCGGAATATGGACTAACTTATATGTATCGGGAAAATGAAACAATTCGCCTTAACATGAGCAACAGCAAAATTGAAATAGGCGATATTTCATTTAGAATAAGCACACCACTTCTTAAAAAGAAAACTCACCTGTTATCTTTAGGTGGATTTGTAAAATTTGCAACAGGCGAAAAGAAGGAACTAATAGGAAGTGGTACGAATGATTTTGGTGTACATCTATCAGGCAGATTTATTCCGGAAAAAAAAGAAAAAGGATTTACTTGCTTTTATTCAGGTGGATATATGCGCATTGGTTCCGGAGCTGTTCTTTCTAAACTTATTACCAAAGATATTGTGTTTGGAAACTTGGGACTTGCTTATCAGCTAAGTCGGAAATGGATTCCAAAAGTTCAGTTTGATTTTCATACAGGATTTTATAAAAATTCCTTAGCAAAACAGCTTGAAAAAGAGTCGATTCAGTTAGTGATAGGCACTGATTACTTACTTTCAGATAAGTTGAATTTATCCATTTCTTTTACAGAGGATTTTATCGTAAATACCGCGCCTGATTTTGTAGTGCAATTGGGCGTTTCTTATAAACTATAACCATCATACTATGAGTATTATTGGAAATATAATTTGGATTATTTTTGGCGGAATTTTTATTTTCTTTGAGTATCTAATTGCAGGATTATTAATGTGTTTCACCATTGTAGGAATTCCATTTGGCATAAAAATAATGCAATTATCAATTTTAGGTTTGGCACCATTTGGTCAAAAAGTAGAATACAATGAGCATGCTGGCGGATGCCTTAGTGTTGTTTTAAATGTAATTTGGATATTTATTGGAGGAATATGGATTGCCTTAACTCACTTGGTATTTGCATTAATTTTTGCGATAACCATTATTGGACTTCCTTTTGCTGCACAACATGTAAAACTAGCCGGATTTGCTCTAACTCCATTTGGAAAAAGTATTCGTTAGTTAAAAAAACAAACCTCTATAAAAAGAAATATCCCGGCCAGAGAGGCGCGGGATAATCACAAAATACTTAAACAACAAACACTAACATAAACGTTCCTTAACGCGTATGGAGAGCAAATATGAGAAGAATATTTTGGAAATGAAAACAATCGAACGCTTATAATGTCAAAAATATCAAATACTTACACCGAAAACGTTTGAATAGACCTTATTTATTTTCAATTTAAATACTACAAAGTCTTTTTTTAATTCAAAAAATCAAATTGCTCCACGTGGAACATTTTTTTTCTCATTTTTATTTCATTATCAGTTGGTTTACAATAACACTCTAAATGGCAATTTCTGATACCTTTGCATTTTTAACTAAAATATTGCACAAAATTGAACCCTCTTAAAAAACTTGCAGGCGAAACTGCCATTTACGGAATCAGCTCAATTGTAGGTCGATTCTTAAACTGGCTATTGGTGCCTTTGTATACTTATATTTTTGCTCCCGAAGAGTATGGTATTGTTGCCAATTTAATGTCTTACGTAGCATTGTTTATAGTTCTTTTAACCTATGGAATGGAAACAGGCTATTTCCGCTTTGCAAACAAACAAGGAAAGGCTGATATTACTTTTACAACTGGTTTTGTAAGCTTATGTGCAAGCACAATTACATTCTGGTTATTAATATTGATTTTTCTGACTCCTTTGGCAGATTATTTAAAAATATCAGATCACAAAGAATATATTCTATTATTGGCCGCAACCTTAGGTTTAGATGCCATTACAGCTTTGCCATTTGCTAAATTGCGATTACAAAACAGAGCTTTTCGATATGCAGGACTTAAACTGATAAACATCTTTACCAATCTGGGTATTAATTTGTTCTTCTTGGTGTTGTGTCCGTGGATACATGAAAATTTTCCAAGTGTTCCAATTAAAACAATATGGAATCCCGAAATAGGAGTAGCTTACATTTTTATTGCTTTTTGTGTAGCATCAGTAATCAACTTTCTTCTGTTACTACCAGATCTTAAATCATTACAATTTAAAATTGATTATGCCTTACTTAAAGAGATTGTATCTTATTCCTGGCCAATATTGATTGTAAGTATATGTGGACAAATCAATTTAAATTTGGATAAAATGCTAATGCCTAAACTAATTCCCGATGACATGAACCCAATGTATCAAACAGGAATATATAGCGCAAACTATAAATTGGCTGTTATCATGACTCTTTTTATTCAGGCTTTCAGGTATGCATTTGAACCTTTCTTCTTTGCACAATCAAAACAAGAAAACTCAAAACAAATTTATGCCGATGTGCTTAAATATTTCACAATTTTTTGTCTACTCATTTTCCTTGGCGTGATGTTTTACATCGATATTGTCAAATTATTAATAAAATCAAACTATCATGAAGGATTAAAAATTGTTCCATATGTTTTACTTGGCAACTTGTTTTTTGGTGTATTCTTTTCTTTATCGCTTTGGTATAAACTGAGCGATAAAACCAAATATGGAGCAATAATGGCAATTGTAGGATCGGTAATAACAATTGCTCTTAATATTTTATTAGTACCCCGAATAGGTTATCAGGGAGCAGCTTATGCTGTTTTTCTTTGCTTTGCTATCATGATGATTGTATCATACATTCTAGGTCAAAAACATTATCCGATTCCTTACAATATTAAAAGAATTCTTTTCTACTTCGTTTTAGCAATGATTCTCTTTGCAATTGGTTCTCAAATAAAAATTGATAATCAGTGGCTAAAAATGCTTGTAAAAACTCCTTTACTAATTGCATTTGTAGCTGTTGTAATATATCTGGAAAAATTATGGAGAACATTAAAAAGTACATTTAAGTTGAAATAATTTCAAGCTTTCTAATCCTGAATTTGCCTTTTATAAGAGATCTGAATAATGTATCTTAGCGAATCGTTAAATCGGATGATAAAACTCAAAAAAATAGCATATGAAAGTAAAAATCGTTAATAAATCGAAACACGATTTACCAAAATACAGCACTGAATTATCGGCAGGAATGGATTTAAGAGCTAACCTTAACGAACCAGTATTTCTTAAATCACTGGAAAGAAAGCTAATTCCTACTGGTTTATTTATTGAATTGCCTGCCGGTTACGAAGCTCAAATTCGTCCAAGAAGCGGAATGGCATTGAAAGAAGGGATTTCTGTTTTAAATACTCCGGGAACTATTGATGCAGATTACCGTGGCGAAATAGGAGTTATTCTTGTGAACCTTTCCAATCAGGTTGTGGAAATTAAGGATGGCGACAGAATTTGCCAAATGGTGATTGCAGCTCATGAAACTGTACAATGGGAAGCTGTTGAAGATTTAGAAGTTTCAGAAAGAGGAGCTGGTGGATTTGGCCATACAGGAAAAGCTTAATCGTTAAAAAACATTAATTAGGATTGATTCTCAAGCCTAAATCTTAAATTTGATCCGAATTTTATTTAATTTAAACATTACTACTACAAAGCGATGAAAATTATTGTACCTATGGCAGGTATGGGCAAGCGTATGCGTCCTCATACATTAACAGTGCCAAAACCATTAATTCCTATAGCAGGAAAACCTATTGTTCAACGTTTAGTTGAAGAAATTGCAAAAGTATCGAATGAGAGCATTGAAGAAATCGCTTTCATTATTGGTGATTTTGGCAAGGAAGTTGAGAATCAGTTATGCGAGATAGCTGAGAATATTGGTGCTAAATCAAGCATTTATTATCAAGATGAGGCATTGGGAACTGCACATGCAATTCATTGTGCTGCTGAATCTTTATCGGGACGAGTTGTAGTTGCTTTCGCCGATACATTATTCAAGGCTGATTTTGTTTTAGATGCTGAAGCAGACAGTGTAATTTGGGTACAGAAAGTTGAAGATCCATCGGCATTTGGTGTTGTAAAATTGGATTCAGATAATAGAATTACTGATTTTGTTGAAAAACCACAGGAATTTGTTTCCGATTTGGCTATTATCGGAATTTATTATTTTAAAGATGGTGAAAACTTAAGAAACGAATTGCAGTACTTGTTGGATAACAAAATTGTTGTTAACGGAGAATATCAGTTAACCGATGCGTTGGAAAACATGAAAAATAAAGGTTTGGTGTTTAAACCTGGCCAGGTTATTGAATGGATGGATTGTGGCAATAAAGATGCAACAGTTCATACAAACCAACGAATATTGGAATATCACAAAGATGATGAATTGGTTTGTGATTCATCAATTGTTGAGAATTCCATTGTAATTCCTCCATGTTATATTGGAGAAAATGTTAAGATTGAAAACTCCATTGTTGGCCCTCATGTATCAGTAGGAGCAGGAACAGTGGTTAATAACACATTGGTTCGTAATACAATTATTCAGCGTAACTCTAATGTAGAACATCTGAATCTTGAAAACTCAATGATTGGTAATCATGTTGATATTCAGGGTGATGTTTCGGAAATAAACGTTGGTGATTTTGCGAGCTTTTCAAAATAGACAAAGGATGAAGGCGGGAAGAAAATTGTTAATGACAATCTTGGTTGGAAGCTGTATTTTAAGCGGCATTCCATCTCATGCAAAGAATGTTAAATTTACAAAAAAGGATAAGCTTCAGAAAGAAGTAAAATTAACCGAACAGCAAAAACTTGAGTTCGATTATGCTTTTGCCGAAGCAACCAAAGCCATCTTACTGGGTGAGGTGGAAAAAGGAATTTCCTTGTATGTTTCCTGCCTTAAAATAGATCCTTCGAGTGCTGTTGTGCGATACGAATTGGCAAATATCTATTTGAGTAAAGAAAACTACAACTCTGCTCTTGAATTGGCACGAGGTGCAGTGGCCCAACAACCACGAAACCTATGGTATCAAATTCAATTGGCAAATATTTACCAGAAAAAAGGAATGATCGATCATGCCTGTAAAGTTTACGATGAGCTAATTGAAATGTATCCGGAAAGAAATGACTTTTTTTATTTACAAGCAGCATTATATGCATCGGTTGAGAAGTTTGAAGAAGCAATTGAAGTTTACAACCGACTAGAGAAAAAAGAAGGAATTCAAGAAGGAGTTTCGCTTGAAAAGGAGAGGTTATACATTAAAATAGGTGATAAAAAATCTGCTTATGCCGAAGTTCAAAAGCTAATAAAAAAATACCCTTATCGTGCTGATTTTTACGGAATTTTAGCTGATTTGTATTTGGCTGATAACGAAGAGGAAAAAGCTTTTAAACAATATCAGGAAATCTTAAAAATTGATCCTGATAATGGATTGGTTCACTTTTATCTGGCTGATTTTTACAGAAAGAAAGGGGAGACGGAAAAGGCAAATGAATCTTTGGCAACGGCATTTGCTCAGGATGAGGTTCAAGCTGATCAAAAAATTCAGTATTTAATTGCCATGTTAATGGCTCCCGACCAACCCGAATTATCTGATGAATATCTGAAATCCTTACTCGATACTCTTGTGAAAATACATCCGGGACATGTTCGTGTACATGCTTTGTATGCCGATTTTTTAAGAAAAAGAAAGGACAACGAAGGGGCTAAATATCATTTGGAAAAAGTACTTGAGGATGAAAAATCCAACTATGTTGTTTGGGAAGAATTGTTATTGATTCATAACGAACTATTGGATTTTGACAGCATGTTAAAAGTAAGTACCGAGGCTTTAACTTACTTTCCAAGTCAACCGCTCTTGTATGTATTCAAAGGAGTTGCTGCAGCTCAAAAAAATGATTACGATGCTGCAATTAGTGCTTTCGAAAATGGGGTACTTTATGTTGGCGATAATGTAAGACTACGTATTCAATTCAGAACATACATGGGCGATGCCTACTATCAAAGGGGCGATGCGGAAAAAGCATTCAAATCATATGATGAGGTTCTTTTGTACGAACCAAATAATGTAATCGTTCTGAACAATTACAGTTATTACCTTTCAGTTCGTGGAGAAAGACTTGATAAGGCAAAGGAAATGAGTTCAAAATGTATTGAATTGGAAGCGGAAAATCCAACCTATTTAGACACCCATGCCTGGGTTTTGTATCGACTGGGAGAATACAAAGAGGCAAAAGTTACCATGGAAAAAGCACTAAAGTTTGGAGGTGACGATTCTGCTGTTCAGGTTGAACATTATGGCGATATTCTTTACAAATTGGGAGAAGGAGATAAAGCCTTGGAAGAATGGAAAAAAGCTTTGGAATTAGGTGATGGATCAAAATATCTTGCAGAAAAGGTAAAGACAGGAACAATTCCTGAAGAAAGAGAAGATGAAGAATAAATTACATTCAAAAATATACCTGGGAGCCATGGTTTTAATCATGGCTTTTATTCAGTTTTCATGTAAAACAACTTACGATCTTGGTGTGGTTAAAGCCAAGCCGATGTCAGATGCAAAACTGTATCGAAATTTAATTGACAGTAGTCTCCATTACAATAGCGTATTTGTAAAGAAATTTTCAGCAAATTATGCTGTTGATGGCGTAAAAAAGAGCTTTAAAGGTGCAATCAAAATTCAAAAAGATAGTTTGATTTGGATATCGATAACAGCACCCGTTGGAGGATTGGAAGTTGCACGATTAATGATTAGTCAGGATTCGGTTAAGATGATTGATCGAATGAAAAAGAAATATTTTATCGACGACTATGATTTTTTTAGAGAAAAACTAAATATTGATTTAAATTTTGAGGCATTACAAGCTATAATTACCAATTCTGTATTTCAGGCCACAAATGGTAAAGAAAAATCATTTATTCGTGGTTTTAATGGTCGAATTGTAGATAATATGTACGTTTTTACTTCTGAAAAATCGAGAAAAGTTGATCGTAAACTTCGAAAAGAGAAGTTAAAAAAACTAACCCGTTTTGGTTACCAAAGGGTAGATATCGATCCTGCTTTAATGAGAATTACTGATGTTTTGGTGAAAGATTTTGAAGATGCAAGAGATGTAAATGTAAAATACAGGGATTTTAAAATGTATGAAGATCGAAAATTTCCACAGCGATTAAGTTTTGAGGTAGTTGATCCGAAACATTTATTATCTTGTAGTGTTAAATTTAATAAGATTGCATTCGACGAAAAATTGAAATTTTCTTTTAAAATTTCAAGCAAGTACGAAAGAATATATCCGTAAATTAGAATATGAGCGTTTCAAGAAAGAGATCCTCTGGTTTTCCTCTGTATTTATTGTTTCTACTGGTAATTTTATCTGTAGATGGCTTTTCGCAGACCAAAATGTCAACATTAAAAAAGCGAAAACAGCAGAACGAAAAAGACATAGCCTACACAAATACGCTCATTAAAAATACAATAAAAAACAAACAGGTAAGCCTTGGTCGATTGAGTTTGTTAAATCAAAGAATTCGATCGCGACAAGCTTTAATTGCTTCCATTGAAAATGAGGTGTCTTATATCGGTGGGCAAATTACTCAAATCAACAGAGATATAGTAAAACTTGAAGATGAACTATCTAAACTAAAAAAGCAATATGCCAAGGTTATTGTTTATGCTCACAGGCAAAAAAACTCACACGAAAAGTTGATGTTTTTGCTTTCATCTAAAGATTTTAATCAAGCCTACAAAAGATACAAATACCTTCAGCAATTTTCGGAATACAGCAGAAAGAAAGGTAAGGAAATTGGGGGAAAGAAAGATGCCTTAGCAGCTAAAATTGTTGAGCTGAATAAAGTTAAAAGAGAAAAGGAAGATTTATTGGCGCAAAAAACGGAAGAAAACAACAAATTATCTGCTGAAAAATCTCAACAATCGGCTCTGGTTCAAAAGTTAAAAAAGCGCGAAAAACAACTTCGTGATGATTTGCGAAAACAAAAGAGATACGCACAGAAACTTCAAAAGGA
>JAOARS010000082.1 GCA_025210415.1 Marinifilum sp.
AATTCTTTGAAAAAATCATCTTCATCCAATCTTCACTTTAAAAACTCTTCAAAATATCCCGATATTCTTTCAGATTTTTTAAAGTAAATCTTAAATAAATCTGATTTTCTGTGATAGATATTTTTAATCGAACTCAGGTTATTAATAAAATACCAGACAATCATTTCAAAAATTGCTGTAACATCTGTAAATATAGGAAAAATTAAGCAAATCGCTAGCTTAAGTTATTTTCATTCAGAGCTCTCATATACATATTGACATACCTACATATCAAACGTTTGCGGCAACGATTGCGATGATTTATTTACACTTAATTATCAATCATTTATAAGTTGATTTTGGCATTAAGTATCTTTGGTTGAAGAAAAATTAAGGCTAACTTAAGGTTTAGATAACGTTTAAATACTATAGAGAAGGAAGCTAAAAAGTCGGAAACTTGAGTTCATATTTCTATTTCAATTTAAAAAAAATCTTACCTGTAACTAATTTCTAATTTATCTTAAATTTCTATTTATGGAACTTAACATGAGTATGCTAAGAAAACTGATTCTCATGCTTGTTACGGTATTTTCATTTACTGTTTTACAAGCACAGGAAAAAGTGATTACTGGTACAGTTGCCGATGCAAACGATGGCATGGGTATCCCTGGTGTTTCCGTTGTAGTTAAAGGTACAACAGTTGGTACCACTACTGATATTGACGGAAAATATACACTTAACGCAGATGTTAATTCTACACTTGTATTTTCATTTGTAGGATATAAAACACAAGAGATTTTGGTTGGTGATCAAACTCAAATCAATGTAATTCTTAGTATTGAGACCGAAAACCTTTCCGAAGTGGTGGTGATTGGATATGGTCAAGTAAGAAAAGATGATGCTACAGGAGCAGTGTTTTCTGTAAATTCAGACGATTTTAATCAAGGTTCAACCAGCTCGCCTCAAGATTTAATCGTTGGTAAAGTTGCTGGTGTACAAATTGTAAATGATGGTGGTGCACCAGGTGCTGCTTCTACCATTCGTATTCGTGGAGGTTCTTCAATGACTGCAAGTAACGATCCGCTAATTGTTATTGACGGAATGCCTTTGGATAACAGAGGTATAGATGGACTGAGCAATATTTTAGGTTCATTAAACCCTAACGATATTGAAACATTTACGGTTTTAAAGGATGCATCATCTACAGCTATTTACGGATCACGTGCATCCAATGGTGTAATTCTTATTACAACCAAAAAAGGTAAAGCGGGTCAAAAATTACAAATCTCTTACGATAACAAATTTTCAATAGGTAAAGTCAAAGAAACTATAGATGTTTTAAATGCAGAAGAATACAGAGCTTTGGTTACGGAAAGAGCCAAAACACATTCTTCTGTTAATCCTGCGCTGTTAGGTGACGCTTCAACAGATTGGCAAGATGAAATTTATAGGAATGCATCTGGTCAAGAGCACAACTTAAGCATTGCTGGTTCTTATAAAAATATACCATTTAGATTTGCTGTTGGTTATACTGATCAGAATGGTATATTGCAAACTTCTGAAATGCAAAGAACTACAGGAACCTTAAATCTAAATCCTAGCTTTTTTGATGATCACCTACAAATAAACATGGGTGTGAAATATATGATGGTTGACAACAGGTTTGCTGATAAAGGAGCCATAGGAAATGCATTGCGTTTTGATCCTACTCAATCGGTTTTTAATAAAACAGGTATTTATGGTGGTTACACAACTTGGTTAACAAATGATGGTTCAAGGAATGTAAACGGAACACGTAATCCTGTTGCTCAACTACAGCAAAAATCTGACAAATCTGAAGTATCCAGGGTTATTGCAGATTTTCAGGCAGACTATAAATTACATTTCTTTCCTGACTTAAAAGCAAGTGTAAAATTAGGGTATGACTATTCTGATAGTGAAGGTGATGTTATTACAGATTTAAATGCCGCATGGGTAAGAAATGAATCTGACGGTGTAAACAAACATTACACTCAAGAAAAAAAGAATAAACTATTAGACTTTTATTTGACCTATAATAAGGAGCTTCCATCATTAGATAGTAAAATAAATGTAATGGGAGGATACGAATGGCAAGAATTCTGGTCTAATCCATATGAATTTGAAATCAGTAGAATTGGTAAAGAACTTAAAAATGATGATAAACCAACTATAAACACGCTGGTTTCTTTCTTTGGCCGAGCTAATTACACGTTTATGGACAAATATATTCTTACAGCCACCTTACGTAAAGATGGATCTTCAAAGTTCCATAAAGACAACCAATGGGGTACTTTCCCCTCGGCAGCTTTTGCATGGAGAATGAGCGAAGAAGCTTTTGTTAAAAACATTGATGCAATTAGTAGCCTAAAGCTTAGGTTGGGTTATGGTATAACCGGGCAGCAACAAATTACAGACAATGATTTTCCATATTTGGGAATCTATCGTTTAAGCGACTCAAGAACAAGATATCAATTTGGCAATCAATTTTATACTCTCATTAGGCCTGATGGATATGACCAAACCATCAAGTGGGAAAAAACAACAACCTATAATATTGGCCTCGATTATGGATTCTTTAACAATAGAATTAATGGTACATTCGATGTCTACAAACGTGAAACTGAAGATCTGATAAACAGGATTCCAGTGCCTGCGGGAACCAATTTTACCGATTTGCTAACGACAAATGTTGGAAATTTGGAAAATAACGGTTTTGAATTCTCGATTAATGGTATTGCAATTGATAAAGAAGATTTATTTTGGGAAGTTGGATTTAATCTGGCTTACAACAAAAACAAAGTCACGCGCTTAACCAACTATGATGATCCTAATTACAAAGGTGTTGATACAGGTGATATTAGTGGTGTAGGTGTTGGAAACAAAATTCAAAAACATGCTGTTGGTCACCCCCTTAGCACTTTCTATGTATATGAGCAAGTATATGATGCCAACGGAAAACCTATTGAGGGGCTTTATGTAGATCGAAACAAAGATGGTCAAATCAATTCTGATGACAGGTATTACGCTAAAGATCCTGCTCAGGATTACAATATGGGATTCTCATCTTATTTGAAATACAAAGATTTTGACTTTGGTTTCAATGGTAGAATCGGACTTGGAGGACAAATCTACAACAATGTTATCGTAGGTGGCAGATACCAGGAAATGACAGTAAATGAATACTTAACAAACTTGCCTTCTGAAATTAACAAGTCACAATTTGAAACTGCACAGCAATATTCTGATTATTTTCTTGAGGATGCTTCTTTCTTAAAAATAGATAATATTACTCTTGGCTATAACTTCACTAAACTGTTAAAACCTTTATTAGGTTTTGATCTTAATGCAAGGGCATACGCTTCTGTGCAAAATGCAATAGTGATAACAGATTATAGTGGTCTGGATCCTGAAGTAAACGGAGGGATTGACAATGATGTGTATCCAAGACCAAGAACCTTCTTGTTTGGGTTAAATGTGAAGTTTTAATTGATAAATATTATTGATTATGAATAAAATAGATTATAAAACAAATTACATCATGATCGCATTTGCATTTCTTTTTACATTTGCGTCATGTACAGATGATTTGAACACGTCACCTCTTGATAAAGATACTGCAATTGGTGAGAATATTCTTACTGATGCTGAGTCCTACAAACAACTCTTAGCTAAATGTTATGCAGGGTTAATCTTGGGAGGTCAAACGGCAGTTGACGACAATCAGGATATCAGTAGTATCAATGGCAGTTTCTCGTCTTACTTAAGATTATTATGGAACCATCAAGAACTGCCAACTGACGAAGCCATTTGTGCTTGGAATGATGGTAATTTAAGAGATTTACATGATCAGGACTGGGACAGTTCAAACGAGTTCGTTACAGCAATGTATTACCGTATTACGCTTCAAATAGCATATTGCAATAACTTGATTAAACTAACAACAGGTCAGTCTGAATACAAAGCTTTTAGTGATGAAGCTAGAGTTTTAAGAGCTCTAAGTTATTATCACATGTTGGATATGTTTGGACGTGGCCCCTTTGTAACAGAAGAAGATGAAATCGGTTCGTTTTTCTTTCCTGAAATGGCTACACAACAAAAAATCTTCGATTATATCGAATCTGAATTGACTGCTATTGAGGATGAATTAATGGATCCTGGAACCAACGAATATGGTAGAGCTGATAAAGGTTTAGCTTGGGCTATTTTAGCGAAGCTGTATTTGAATGCCGAGGTATATGTTGGTACTTCAAAATACACGGAAGCTATCACATATAGTAAAAAAATTATTGATAATTATACCTTAGAGTCAAATTACGAAAGTCTGTTTTTGGCTGATAATCACTTAAGAACTAACGAGATTATTTTTCCTATCACTTCAGATGGAAACAATACTCAAACCTGGGGTGGCATGACATTTATCATTCACTCAACCATTGGTGGCGACATGCCTGCATCAGAGTCTGGTGTTGACGGAGGATGGGGTGGTAACAGAACTACTTCAGCTTTTGTCAATCTTTTTCCTGATGTTGATGGTACAGATCAAAGAGGATTGTTCTGGACTGAAGGACAAAACTTAGAAATTGGTGATATTTTTAACTTTAGAGATGGATATGCTTTACGTAAGTTTAAAAATGTTACTTCAAATGGTGTTGTAGGTTCTAGTTTATCATTTCCTGATACAGATTTTCCTCTGTACAGATTAGCTGATTTCTACTTGGTTTATGCCGAAGCTATATTACGTGGTGGGCAAGGAGGAAATATTGGAACTGCTGTTGGATACGTAAACGAACTAAGAGAAAGAGCTTATGGAGATATTTCAGGAAACATTACTGAATCAGATCTTACCCTAGATTTCATTCTTGACGAAAGAGCTCGCGAATTATATTGGGAATGCCACAGAAGAACTGATCTTGTGAGATATGAAAAATTAACTGATGGAGATTACAATTGGCCTTGGAAAGGTGCTGTTGCAGGAGGAAAATCTACAGATACAAGGTTTAATGTATTTCCTATTCCTTCGGCAGATATAAATGCAAATCCAAATTTGTCGAATATCTCAGGTTATTAATAGATAAAAAAATACATTATGAAGAATATAAAATACATACTAATATTATTTTTCGCAGTAAGCTTTTTTTCTTGCGATGACGATAATATTATCAAATTGAATAGTTCAGAGTATGTGCCAGCTGGTAATGTTACCGGATTTGGTTCAACTTTAAACATCTCAAAAGCAACAAAAGCTGAAACCATTAAGGTATCATATACTCCTGCATCTTATGGTGTAGATATTGTTACAACCCACCAGTTACAGTTTGCTACAAGCACTGATTTTGCTAAGCCTGTTACTTTTGACATTGATGCAGCCAACAATGCATTTACCTTTACTGTAGGAGCATTGAACGAACTTCTTACTGAATCTTTATTGTTACCGGTAGATGTAGAGGCTAATGTTTCTGCAAGGGTAATTACAAGTTCTCTTAACGGAGTAGATACATTGTACTCTGAAGTAGTGAGCTTTAATACCACTCCATACCTGGATATTCTTTTTGCTCCTGAAACATTCTATCTGTTTGGTGATGGTGTTGGAAGAGTTGCTCAGAACAACAAGTTAAAACTCAACAAGATTCACAGTGAACCAGATGATTCTTGGACTATTGTTTGGATGGAAGCAACCGGTACCTTTAAGCTTTGTTCTGATGAAAACTATAAAGGAGTAATTGGAAAAGTTGGTGATCCGGTGAATGGAGAATACACATTGGGAACAAACTTGGGAATTCCTGAAGAAAGAGGTGAAGATATTCCGGTTCCTGGAACTGCAGGATATTACACTGTAGGTGTAAATTTGGCTACCAATAAGCTACTAATAGAACCTGCAAATGTATATGTTACAGGAGATGCAGTTGGTGCATGGCCAACCAGTTCTGTTGTAGAAGAGAACAAGTTCCAACTAGATGCTGATAATAAAACAATGGTATTGACCAAAGACAATTTTGCAGCTGCAGAACTAAGACTTCATGTTACTCACCCTTATATTACTGCTTCCGATTGGTGGCATGCTGAATTCATTTTCCTTGATGGCAAAATTGAATACAGAGAAGATGGTGATGATCAGGAACGGGTGAATATTAATGCTGGAGAACAAACAATTGTGCTTGACTTTATTAATCAAACCGGTAAAATCGAATAAACATGAAAAACTTAAAATATTTATTTATAGCAATGTTGGCTGTGTTTTTCGTTGCCTGTGATGACGATTTTGACACGCCAAATGTAACTGAGCCCGTTCAGGGAACAGCTCCGGTGCTTAATGAAGTAACCGAAGATATTGATCTTGTTCTGATGAAAAAGAATGAGAAGGAA
The DNA here is from genome assembly GCA_025210415.1 of Marinifilum sp. GTDB lineage: Bacteria > Bacteroidota > Bacteroidia > Bacteroidales > Marinifilaceae > Marinifilum. The sequence goes on from JAOARS010000082.1 coordinate 6,364, forward strand.
ATAATTGTCGATTTAAGCTGGTCTGCAGCAACATTCGCAGATCCTATTGGCGTACGCTACTATGTGCAAGTTGATACGGTAGACAATGATTTCCAAAATCCATTGGAATTTGATCGAATTGCAGAAACAAAAACATCAATTGTAGTTGGAGATTTAAACACGCTAATTACAGGAAGATTTGCTCCTGCCAAGCAAGTTGAGCTTGAGGTTAGAATCAGAGCATTTGCTAACGAAGATTTGAACAGCTTGTTCTCGAACTCTTTCACAATGAAGGTGACTCCATATCTTGATGTACCAATTCCGTCGGAATTCTTCATCTATGGAACAGCAACTTCAGAAACTGAGGTAAGCAAAGCATTGAAAGCTTATGGTGCCGACAATGTATTCACAAAGTATTTGAAGCTTACCAAAGATGGTTTATTCAAGTTTGCTGAGAAGCAAGGAGATGATGGTTACGACTACAACTTCGGTAAGTTTGCTACAACTTCTGACAATATTGAAGCTGCTGGTGACGATGATGGTAATTTCAAGTTTACAGGTGAAACCGGATGGTATAAAGTAGAAGCTGACTTTGTATCAAGTAAACTAACAATCACTTCTCACGTGGTAGGTTCGGCTACTTATGAATTTGATTACGACAAGCTTTACTTAGTTGGTGGTTACAATTCTACCGATCCTAACTGGGATCCTACAAATGCAGTTGAAATGACCAGAGAGAGCGAAGGTATATACACAATCGACAGAATATTAATGGATGGAGCTCAATTCAAGTTCATTGGTCAGCAAAGCTGGGGTGACCTTGATTGGGGTAATGTTAAGGAAAATGGTAATACAGGCATTTTAGGTCCAAAATCTTTCAATGGCAATATTACGTTTGATGGTGCCGATAAGCTTCATACCATCACTGTAAACCTTAACAATGGTACTTTCTCTGTTGTAAAGAAGGAATTACCTGATCTATTCCTGGTAGGAGCAGCTACTTCAAATGGATGGAATGAAGGAAATCGAGTTGCAATGTATAGAAATGGATCAGATCGCGTTGTTTACACTTATCTTAAAGGAAAAGCTTCAGATGATGACCAATTTAGATTTATCGATGCTAACAATGGGTGGAATGGCAATTTCGGATTCCCATTCTTCTCTAGTGTACCGTCAACAATTACTGCAGTTCCTAATAATGGAGATGGCAACATGTTCTTTACTGGTACAACAGGTATTTACAAAGTAACTGTTACTATCGATAAAGATCTTCAAATTGAACCTACTGCATTGGGCTACGATTATCCTGAAATGTATATTGTTGGTTCCATAAATGGTTGGGATTCTGGTGCAGCTCCTGAGATGGTAAGAGAATCTGAAGGGGTATATACGTACTCAACTGTTTTACCTGCCAATGCCGAGTTCAAATTTATTGGTCAGCAAGCATGGGCAGAGAAAGAATGGGCTGATATTGATGGCTCAGGAGATACAGGTTTTATTGCTCCAAAAGATTCAAACAGCAACATTAAGTTTGCAGGTGATGGTACAAGTACTTACAAAATCACCTTCAACCTGAAAGCTGGTAACTACACGATTGTAAAACAGTAATTATTAATACTAAATAAAACAGTATGGCCAAGTGCCATACTGTTTTTTCTTTTTTACAGGTAATGTGATTCACGTTACAATTACACTTCTAACCATAAAAAATAATAGAATGCAAAAACTCTACTCCATATTAATTTTCTTGCTTCTGGCTTTCAATTCTCAAATTGCATGGAGTCAAATTATCACAACCTCTCCTGCCTTTCCCACCGAAAGTGATGAAGTAACCATTACTTTTAACGCTACATTGGGAACCGGAGGATTAAAAGATTACACCGGAGATGTTTATGCCCATACAGGTGTAATCACCGATAAAAGTTCTAACGATTCCGACTGGAAATACGCACCCAGTAAATGGGGTGATAATAGTCCTAAATACAAAATGAGCTCACTTGGAAACAACAAGTGGGAATTAAAAATTACCCCAAGCATACGCGAATACTATGGTGTTGCTGATGGTGAAAAAATATTAAAAATGGCTTTTGTATTTCGTTCTGCTGATACTTCAAAAGAGGGGAAAGACGATGGCGGCAAAGACATTTTTATAGATGTGAGTGAAGGTGGATTGAATGTAAGTTTCTCCTCTCCTGCCAACAACAAAGTCATTCAAAAGAATGAAGACCTACAGGTAACAATACAATCAAATGCAAGTACAAGCCTAACTCTATATCTTGATGGAGTTGAAAATACTACAACTTCAGAAACACAAATCAATACAAATATTCAATCAGATGTAGCAGGTAATCATCAACTACGTGCTGTAGCCTCTGATGGAACTGATGAAGTATCTGAAACAATTAATTTTTTTGTAAGAGATGAAGTGGTTACCGAAACAATACCAACCGGAGTAAATACAGGTATCAATTACATTAATGAAACAACAGTTACACTGGTTTTATATGCCCCCAACAAAGAATATGTATATGTTATTGGAGATTTTTCTGATTGGAAATTAAACAACATGTACCAAATGAAGAAGGATGGCGACAACTTTTGGGTGACCATTAATAATCTTCAGGCTGGTAAAGAGTACATTTTCCAATATCTGATTGATGGGGACATAAAAATAGCCGATCCATATGCCGATAAACTATCTGATCCTTGGAATGATAAAGATATTCCCAATGCAACTTATCCAAATCTAATTAAGTATCCGGAAGGAAAAACTACTGAAATTGCCAGTGTGTTTCAAACAGCACAAACAACATTTAATTGGACAGATGCCGGATTTACCATTCCTAAAAAAGAAGACCTGGTAGTTTATGAATTGCACGTGCGCGATTTCACGGCCGCTGGTGATATCAAAACAGTAACAGATACATTAGATTATTTGGAAAGATTAGGTGTAAATGCCATTGAACTGATGCCATTTAACGAATTCGAAGGTAACGATTCATGGGGGTATAATCCTTCCTTCTATTTTGCTCCTGATAAAGCTTATGGAACTAAGAATGATTACAAAACTTTCGTAAATGAGTGTCACAAACGCGGTATTGCAGTGTTTATGGACATGGTGTTGAATCACACCTACGGGCAATCGCCATTCCTGCGCATGTATTTCGATGGTAGCAAACCAACAGCTGACAATCCTTGGTACAACCGAGACCATAATTTTGAAAATACTGCTGCCCACTGGGGATATGACTTAAACCACGAAAGCCAGCAAACAAAAGACCTAATTGATAGAATCAACACCTACTGGATGGAAGAATACCATATTGATGGTTTCCGTTTCGATTTCACCAAAGGATTCTCTAACAAGATTCATAGTGCATCTTCTGATCCGTGGGGCGGACAGTACGATGCTGCGCGAATTGCAAATTTAAAGCGCATGGCAACAGAAATCTGGAATGTAAAGTCTGATGCTGTAGTAATCTTCGAGCATCTTTCGGATAATCAAGAAGAGAAAGAACTTGCTGCTCATGGAATCATGCTTTGGGGAAATGCCAATCATGATTATAGTGCAGTCACTATAGGTAACAACTCTGATTTTAACTGGACTTCGTGGAAAAGTAGAGGCTGGGATGGCCCTAAAGTGGTTAGTTATATGGAAAGTCATGATGAAGAACGAATGATGTATCAAAATCTTTCGGAAGGCAAGTCTTTAGATGGTTATAATGTAAGGAGTTTGAACACAGCTCTTTCAAGAATTGAAACAGCCGCCGTTTTCTTCTTAACCATTCCAGGCCCTAAAATGATTTGGCAGTTTGGAGAATTGGGATACGACATCTCCATTGACCACAATGGTAGAACTGGCAAAAAACCCGTTAAATGGGAATACCAGGATGATCCGAATCGCAAAAGAGTTTACCAGATATTTGCAGCACTATCAAAAATTAAAAAGGAAGAAGATGCTTTTGAGTCTGATGACTTTACGTTACACACTTCTCAAGCATTGAAACGTATCGAAATCAACGACAATGATATGGATGTTCGCATTATTGGGAACTTTGATGTAAAAAAAGGCAATATCTCAGCTAATTTCAGCAAAACAGGAACTTGGTATGATTACTTCTCTGGTCAGGAAATTAATGTAACAGCTACCGATGCCAGCATTGCGCTTCATCCTGGCGAATATCATATCTACACCACAAAGCAATTGACCCAACCTAATGTGATCTCAGCTCCTGTAGCGACCAATGTTAGCATTACAAGAACAGCCAAAGAAGCTGAAACTCTTACGGCCTCCTACTCCTATTCAGATGTAAACGGAGATGAAGAGGGAAGCTCAATTTACAGATGGTACAGAGCAGAAGATGCCAATGGTAATAATGAAATCAGTATTAATGGTGCAACAGGTACTACATATATCCCAACTGCTGATGATCGCAACAGATACATTAGATTCTCGGTAACTCCTGTTGCACAAACCGGCGAATTATTGCAGGGCAAAACAGTTTATTCTATTTATACTGATCAAGTAGTTTCACTGGCAAATGCTCCTGTAGCAAGCAATGTGGTAATAACAGGAACATTAACCGAAGGTGAAACACTTGATGCAAAGTATGAATATAACGATTCTGAAAATGATGCAGAAGGCACTTCAATTTTCCAATGGTACAGAGCTGATGATGCACAAGGCACAAATGAAAATGCAATTTCGGGTGCTACAAACTTAACTTACACCCTGCTTAATGCCGATGGTGGAAAATACATTCGATTTGCAGTTACACCTGTTGCCCAAACAGGCGAATTACTTACAGGCAATAAAGTATTTAGCAACTATACCAACGAAATTGCTTTTGCTACCGGAATAGATGATCTATTGGAAAAAGAGCTTCAACTATATCCTAATCCTGTAAAAGATATTCTATACCTATCGAACCTAAAGAGTGTGAGCAAGATAAATATTTATAATGTAAGAGGGCAATTCGTAAAAACTGTAAATGCTCCAAACAATTCAGAGGAATTAAATCTTGGTAATTTGGTAAGCGGAATGTATTTGTTCGTTTTCGAAATGGAAGATGGCTCCAAATTATCTCGAAAAGTAATAAAACAATAGATTTACGTAGAACACGTTTTTATAACTTTATTGTCGGTTTTGGTATTATAGATCAGTAAAACTCCCGCTAAGCGTAATGTCAAGCGGGAGTTTTTATACTATTTATACGAAATTAAGAGTTGAAAAATGATATTATTGCTGCACCTATTTCCTGTCGGACATCTCTCCTTAAAAGGGGAGAAAACAACAATAAAGGCATGTTGTATGTTGTTTTGAACTACCGTTGAGTTAGAGTTCCTTTCACTTGCAGGGAACCGTAGCAAAGCGGAGTTCGTGAATTCCTTGCTCAGGAAATTATCAATGAACAAAGTGCCAACAGGCGAAAGGGTGAACATCTTTAAATCAATAAGTTCAACCCTTGATTCGCATTATTTTCCAAAATGGCTCATTTTGGCATTATTTAATCGTAAGTTCCAATTTATATTTTATTTCAGAATCTTCGGGTTTCATTATAAGTACATAATTTCCGGGATCTAATGGTTCATCAGGCATCGAAACCTTAAATACAAATGGAGATTCTCCGTAAGTTCCAATCTGTTCCCGAACCAATTGCTCATTACTATCAAGTATCTTCAAATTTAAATTGTTATTAACAAATTGCTTTAAATGAAACTGTACAAAAACATTTTCAGAGTTTGAATAATAATATTCCTGATCTGCTCCCATGAATTCATTTCTTTCCTGCTTGCCATTTTCATTTAAATCAATAAATCCTGTGAAAAAGAAAAAACCCTCTTGCCCTTTTGAAAAATTCGGCGCTAAATTTTCCACATTTTCTGTTACATTCATTGTCATTTGAGGAGTTTCGGGGATAGAATCAATTATCTCTTCCAGATCGGGAGTTTCTTCGGCCTGCATTGTGGCAGATTCTTCAGTTTCTACAACATTTGATACTGAATCTCCAATTTGTACCAGTAATCTGTATTGTATTGGTTTATTTATACCCAACGAAGCTGTTATTAAATATTCTCCCTCAGGTGCATTTTTTAAAACACGTAAAAATTGATTTCCCATGTTTATGGTATCTTTTTTCATTGTGTAATGTTGCAAACTATCCATTCTGGAAATATTCATTGCAATCATATCGTAGGTAGAATTCCATATCTGATAAACAACATGGTTGTCATTCATAGGAAGATTTAAACTTACCTCAAAATCGACTTTCCCAAGTTCAAATTGCTTTTGATCTAAGCCTATTACCTCTGCACTATCCAATTTCATATCTCCGTCCTCATCAATCCATTCTTTAAACAGATGAAAACTCTCAGGCAGTAGTTTTTTCCTAATCTTCGCAAATGCATTACCATTTGGCTCCTTTATTAAAAAATTAATTTGATAGGTTTTTCCGGAATCAGCAGGATTTACAGTCATTATGTATTCTCCAACAGGAAGAAAAGCATCAAAATTAGAATAGGTAAATAATGGTTTCGAAGTGTAGTTTTTTCGAACTGTTCGGATTAAATTTCCACTTGTATCCCAAATTCTAAGCTTCAGGTTTGTGCCTTCCTTAATTTCAGGATCGTAAAGAGATGCGCTAATAGATTCTCCTTTGGAATATGATTTCTTACCCAACCCAAAAAACTCATTCTTTTCAACTACTTCATTTTCATTTAAATCAACCCATTTGTTGTATGCAAACAAACCTATTGGAATTCCATCTTTTTGTTGACTTTTCTTTTGCTGAATTACTTCCGGTTCTTCCTCAATACTAAAATCTTCTTGCGGAAGAGAATCTTGAATCGATTGATCTTGAGCACTTATAATTACGGTTGTGCCAACCAATATGGCAAGTATCAAATAACACCTACCAATAATACATTTCATCTTTTTGTATATCATGGTATTTGGTTTAAAGCTGAATAATACGAATTGTTGTCTATTTAAATACGTTTTAAATAGCGTATATGTTTTATCTTCAAGCCAATACTTTGACGAAATAAGGTATAAAAATGGTTAAAATTTCTTAAGGGATCTTAATTTGAATCGTTCTTTAGTTTTTAGTCACTGGTTATTAGTTTGATTCACAAGGTACTCAAAAACAAATTACTACGAACTACATTTTTCTCAATAATTACTAACGATAAATATTTTCATAATCTCGTAAGTCAAATCGTCCTTCTCGCACTTCTACCTTTTCCCCATCTTCATTAAATAAGTCAAACCAAAATGTACCTGATGTTATTCTATATGGAGTAACATTTACATTATTGGTAATTGTATCTAAACTTGTTATCACTAATTTACCAACACTTTCTTCTGTAAAATAATGGGGCTTTCCTTTTATATGATACCTAATTCCCGAACCTCTTCCAATCTCCTTTTTGATCTTATTTTCTCCTATCTTTATAAATTCTCTTGGAATACTAAACCGAAATCCACTATTACCTTCATTACTTGCATAAATGTCTATATATATTGTGTCCATATATGGTTCATGTTTTATAGAATATTCTGAATTATAAAGAAGTCGACCTTTTGGCAACCACAACTCTCCATCTACCAAGCAACCAAAAGTATCTTTTCCTGATTGAGTGATTGAAGGCAATTCTTTTTTTTCTTTAAATAAGTCATCTAACCAGCAACTGTGCGCTGTTAAAGCGATTAACAGTAACATTAATACCTGAAGTAAAGTTTTTATTATCTTCATGATTCTTTTGATTTAGTTATTATTATTTTAATTATTTGATAATCAAAAGCTACATGGGTTGCGTTTTGTTCTGAAAGTATGCCGCGCAAGCTTACAAAAGATGTTAATTGGAAAAAATGAGAGCCACACCTCAGTATGACTCTCAGCTATGTAAATCAAAAATTTATCTTTGAATTTTCAACTTTTGCTTGTAAACCTTACCATTAACAATTACATGTAAAAAGTAGATTCCCTCATCTAAATTATTGGTTGGGATTTGTAATTTTTTACTACTCGATTTCATTTGTTTGACCAAACCATAACGTTCGTGCCAGATTTTTACTTTATATTCACCTCCATTCTGTATTAATCTATTGGAGGGAATTGAAACAATAGCTTTTGATTCCTTTTTATAATCCGACAACTCATTGCTGGTATAAAAGTTAATTTCAGCATAAGCATTGGCGGGATTTGGATGTA
>JAOARS010000083.1 GCA_025210415.1 Marinifilum sp.
TATCAATCAGAATTTTTTGATTAGCTGTAATGCTTTCGGACAATATTTGCTTCGATAGCTCATTTAATACCTGTTTCTGCAATACTCTTTTAATAGGCCTTGCTCCAAATTGAGGATCAAAGCCCAGATTACCAAGGTACTCAACAGCTCTATCACTCAGTTCAATACTGATCTCATTTTTAGCTAGCATTTGTTGCACTGCTCTAAACTGAAGACCAACAATACGTTTCACCTCTTCTCTTTCTAAAGGAGTAAAAACAATCGTTTCATCTATTCGATTTAAAAATTCTGGTCGAATACTCTTTTTCAAAAGGTCAAGTACTTCATTTCTTGCCTCCCATAACATTTCTCCTTTGTTAGTCGAGTTCATCTTTTCAATTTTTTCCTGAATCAGATGAGATCCAACATTGGAAGTCATGATCACAATGGTATTCTTAAAATCAACAACCCTTCCTTTATTGTCAGTCAACCTACCATCATCTAAAACCTGAAGCAGAATATTGAAAACATCCGAATGAGCTTTTTCAACTTCATCTAATAGCACAACCGAATATGGTTTTCTGCGAACCGATTCTGTCAATTGTCCACCTTCATCATATCCAACATATCCGGGAGGTGCTCCAATTAATCTCGAAACAGAATGTCTTTCCTGGTACTCCGACATATCAATTCGAGTCATTTGATTTTCATCATCAAACAAGAATTCCGCCAAAGCTTTGGCCAACTCTGTTTTACCAACTCCTGTTGTACCCAGAAAAATAAAGGAACCAATTGGTCTTTTCACATCCTGCAAACCCGCACGACTTCTTCTTACGGCATCAGCTACAGCCGCAATTGCTTCTTCTTGCCCAACCACTCGTTTGTGCAACTCCTCTTCTAATGATAGCAACTTCTGGCGTTCGCTCTTTAGCATTCTGTTAACAGGAATACCCGTCCAACGGGAAACAACTTCCGCAATGTCATCGTTTCTTACTTCCTCCTTAATTAAAGCATCGGAGTTTTGATTCTGCTTCAGTTTTTCATTCAGATGTTCAATTTCCTCCTCAACCTCTTTTAGTTTGCCGTAGCGAATTTCTGCAACTCTACCATAATCACCTTCACGCTCTGCTTTTTCAGCATCATACTTCAAAGATTCCAACAGTTGCTTATTCTTTTGTATACCATCAATCACCTCACGTTCAGATTCCCACTTGGCACGATATTTAAGTCTTTCATCGTTTAGCTCAGCTATTTCCCTGGCCAGTTCTTGCTGTTTCTTCGAATCACCTTCACGTTGAATTGCCAGCTTTTCAATTTCCAATTGTTTGATTTTTCTTTCAATTTCATCGAGTTCCTCGGGCAATGAATTCATTTCCAGCCGAAGTTTTGCTGCTGCCTCATCAATTAAATCTATTGCTTTATCCGGAAGGAAACGATCTGAAATGTAACGTTGTGATAATTCGACTGCGGCAATAATGGCCTCATCGCGAATTTGAACCTTGTGGTGATTTTCGTATCGCTCTTTTAATCCGCGAAGAATCGAAATCGCGCTAAGCGTATCTGGTTCATCAACCATTACTTTCTGGAACCGACGCTCCAGAGCCTTATCTTTCTCGAAATATTTTTGGTACTCGTTAAGTGTTGTTGCACCAATGGCACGCAAATCGCCACGAGCCAAAGCCGGTTTTAAAATGTTGGCAGCATCCATTGCTCCTTCACTTTTACCTGCTCCTACTAAGGTGTGAATTTCATCGATAAAAAGTACAATTTCACCATCCGATTCAACCACTTCTTTAACAACAGATTTAAGACGCTCTTCGAATTCCCCTTTGTACTTGGCTCCAGCAACCAATGCTCCCATATCAAGCGAAAAGATTTTCTTACTCTTCAAATTATCAGGCACATCACCTTTTATGATTCTATGTGCCAATCCTTCTGCAATGGCGGTTTTACCTACTCCTGGTTCTCCAATTAAAATTGGATTGTTTTTGGTTCTTCGCGATAAAATCTGAAGAATTCTCCTGATTTCCTCATCTCTACCAATAACAGGATCGAGTTTACCATTTCGTGCTCTCTCATTTAAATCAACGGCGAAGCGTTTTAACGAATTAAAAGTATCTTCGGCGGTTTGAGAATCCACTTTAGCTCCTTTTCTCAAATCTTTTATTGCTGCTTCAAGATCCTTTTTTGTTATGCCATTGTCTTTAAACAATTGTGCAACCTGATCACTGGCCTTTAGCAATGCAAGAAGAATATGCTCTATTGAAACGAACTGATCGCCCATTTTTCCGGAAACAGCAACGGCATTTTGCAAAACAGTACTTGTTTCTCTCGATAAAAATGGTTCTCCCCCGCTTACTTTTGGCAAAGATTCCAGTATCTTATCCAAAACCATATTGAAGTTTTGAACATTCACCCCAAGTTTACTCATCAAAAAACCAGCAACATTTTCTCCCTCCGATAATATTCCTTTCAACAAGTGAGCATTTTCGATGGCCTGTTGCTGATTGACTTGTGCAATCTGAAAAGCTTTTTCGATTGCTTGCTGCGATTTAATAGTGAAATTGTTAAAGTTCATATTTATTTAAGTAATCAGTAATTAGCCGCCAATATATAAACTTGCAATGCATAATTACCTTATTTAAAACTCTGATTAACACCACTAACTTTTCAAATTATTTGCCATTGCTCAAAACCTGAAATAATGTCGGATAAACATCAAACAATTCAGCAAATTTGACATATTATTAGTAAGATTCATGAAATATTTTCATGTTAACAGATTTTAATACTTGAAATATCTGATGTATCTGGATATTTATATATATTTACCGACTGAAAATCAAAATACAATTAAAAACATTACAATATGAAAGCAACAACTACCTGGACAAAAGGAATGTCGTCGGTAATAACAAACAACAGAGGCCACGAAATCACAATTGATTTGCCTGAGGGAAAAGGTGGAGAAAACCTTGGTGCAACAGCTTTTGAAGTATGCTTAATGAGCTACTCTGGTTGTGTTAACACAATATTTAATGTTGTGGCAAAGAAAATGAGAATTGAATTCGAAGCTTTGGTTGTAGATACTGTTGGCTTACAAAAAGACGGAGCTCCAACCTTTACTGATGTAGAGGTTGAATTAAAAATTGATTCTGAAGCAAGTGATGAAAAAATCGAAAAATGTCTTCAGCAAACTTTAAAAATGTGTCCTGTAGGAGTTCTTTTCCATCAAGCTGGGGTAAATACAACTTATAAAATTGAGAAAATGCAGAAAGCTTAATTCTCACACGATAATATTGAAATCCCTTACCTAATTGGTGAGGGATTTTTTATTATGCTACAATTTCACCACTTGTTCCAAATATAAAAAAAGGACTCTTTGTATTAAGCTGATTTCGATAAAAATATGATCACAGTTTGAATTGATTTTGAGTAGAAGTTTTCGAAGGAATATCAGGATATTTCAAGGGAAATTTATACCAAAAGCAATCAATTTTTTTGCAAAGTCATCTTCATCCAACCTGACTTTCTGTGACTGATATTTTTATCGAAATCAGGTTATTAACAAATCTTTAACTCTTTAGTGATCAATATATTTACACACTAATCAAATAAAAAGCTATTTTGTTTTTTATTTTAAATAAACTTTATAAAGTCATGAAGAAATTATTAGTATTGGCAATAGTTCTAATTAGCTTTTCGAGCTTTGGACAAAGAGAAAACAGCACAGTTAATGTTGGCGACAAAGCTCCAATGTTTAAGGCTAAAAATCAGAATGGTGAACTGGTAAAGAGTTCTGACATTCTAAAAAATGAACAACTGATTGTAGTTTTTTATCGTGGACAATGGTGCCCACTATGTAACAAACACCTTTCTCATCTGCAAGATCATGTTGATGATTTTAAAAAAGCTGGTGCTCAATTGGTCGCTATTTCTCCCGAAATTCCGGTTAATGTTACAAAAACAGTTGAAAAAACCAAAGCTGAGTATCCAGTTCTATACGATGCAGATAGTAAAATCATGAAAGAGTATGGTGTTGAATTTATGCTACCGGAAAAACTACAAAAAAGGTACAAAGAGTACGGAATAGATCTTACGGTTTCGAATGGTAACGATGATCAGCTCTTACCAGTTCCTGCAACTTATGTTATTGGAAAAAATGGCAAGGTAAAGTTTGTTCAGTACGATCCTAACTACAAAAACAGGTCGAATGCAAAAGATATTTTAAAGCATTTGTAATACAATTTTTATTTGATACAGCTTTTGCTTGGGATTCCGACTTGAGTTCGGATTCCCAATAATGCCGATTGTGAGAATATATGAGTTACTGTTTTGCAAACTTGCACTTCCTAACATTTTCTACATCGATATTATACTATTTTCATAAAATATGATTAGGGTTCTCAATAGCGAAAAATTCGTACTCCGAACTCTAGTCGGAGCACGAAACTGACAAGAATAAAATTAGTGAGTCATTTTAAATGCAAATCGGCATTGCAATCAATCATAACTGCCTGTCTCAATTTATTTTGGGAAAATAAAGTTTGATATTTTCACTTAAAGCGAGATGATCAATAATGTAAGACTTACTGATCATCCCACTCCAAGTAGGAATATCAGGGTATTACAGCACAATGTATTATAACAATTTTGAGTTAAGCAAGTACAAAGCAGGAAATCAATCATCCCCCAAAAATTATTATTTCTGACGTTTTCTGGTAATTCTAATGTGTCCTTCAGGTAATATGGCTACCCATAGAATTTCAATTAGCAATATAAACCTGCGAAGTACATCAAAATACAATGAGAAATAGAAAATTATAGTGGTTAACCAAATAATGATCACGTTAAACCAAAAAGTATCAATCAAATAATTTCCCAGGCGTTTTTGCGAGGCAAACAGATGGGCTCGTCCATTTTTACTTACCGGAGTTTGAAAAACGGGATCTTTAAGCTGTATGTATTCATCTTCATATCTTATCAGCTTATTAATTTCCCTTCTGTTTAGCACTATTTGCTCAATAGCTTCGTTGTGATGAGCATTTTTAAATTCAACAATTTTATTTCTATCAACGTGTTCGTCAGTTATTTTTGTATAAACCCTATCTCTTAAATTCGATTGGCTTTTGTATTCTTTCCACCCCGCTTGTTTTACATGTTCAAGCCAGTTTTTTACTCTTTCCGACGAATCTCTAAGTGTTTGCTTAAACAATTCTATATCAGCAGGAAATTCATAAACATCCGAAAGTTTTACCAGTTCATTCTTAAATATGCGATAATGTTTGTCGTTATTTTCCTTCAACCATGATTTATAGCTTTGCTGCATAGCCGGAATTAAAAATGATGAACGAAAAGAGGATTCGCTCATTGCCTTTTCGTAAGGAAAAAACTGTTTCTCAAATTTGTTATTCTTAAACTGCTCTACAACTAAAGCTTCGTATGCCCATCGTGAAGTCATTAAATCGCCAACAATGGGTACATATTTTTGCGAAGTAATTGCCGGATGTAATTTATTAAAATTCACAATTACACCAGAAAATAAGAGTTGAGGAACCAATATAAAAGGTATAGAAACATAAACTGCTACTACAGAATTTAATCCTGCCGACAGGTTTAAACCAATTAAATTGGCACAAGCCGAAGCTGTATAAAGAATCAACCAATATTCCCAGGTAAGTCCCTTAATCTCCAAAATAGAATTGGCAAGTACTACAAATAAAAAGCTCTGTATAGCCGAAATAATCAGTAATACAATTACTTTAGAATTCAGATAACTAAAACGGCTCAAATTCAAAAACTGCTCACGCTTCATCATTCTGCGATCGTGAAGTATTTCTTCGGCCGAAATAATCAAGCCAAGAAACAAAGCAACTACCACAGCCATGAAAATAAACGAAGGAATATTTTCATTTTTTGAGAAAACATATGCCAACTCATTCAATTCTGTTCCGCTTATGTATTTGGTAAAATATCCGAGAATTATAGCCAACAAGGGAGCTTCCAATAAAGTAATCAGCATATACTGCCTGTTACTTAATTTGGATTTGATATCTCTTGACAGGTAAATTTTCAATTGATCCCATCTCTTTGGAATGCTGAAGTAATTCTGAGGAATCAGCTTCTTTCGCCTGGGTTTTTCTACCCGATTGTTTTTTTCGAGTTTCTCTTTGTACAACTCGTACCAATCATCGGAACTTCTTTTGCGTTTACGAATTTGTTTGCCATATTCGTTCATCATACGTGCTTCAACAATTCGTAATATTTGTTCCGAATTCACATTACCACATGTTAGGCACTCACTTTCGTCAGCTTTTACGTAATGCGATTGGGTTTTAAAGTAAACAACTGCATCAATGGGATTTCCAAAGTAAATTACTTTTCCTCCCTGATCCATCATTACCAGTTTATCCAGAAGCTTAAATATATCAGATGAAGGTTGATGGATGTTACAAATTACCAATTTGCCTTTCAGTACCTGACGTTTTAACAGAAGCATTACTTTTTCAGAATCCATACTGGATAACCCTGAGGTAGGTTCATCTACGAAAAGCACCGATGGTTCTCGCATTAATTCCAATGCAATATTTAAGCGTTTTCTCTGCCCCCCGCTAAGAATTTTATTGATTGGATCTCCAACTTTTAAATCCCTGGCTTCAACCAAATCAAAATCTTCGATGGTATTGTCTATTATTTCTTCAATCTTCTCTTCAGAAGTATCATCAAAACAAAGCCTGGCATTAAAGTAAAGATTCTCATAAACAGTCAATTCCTCAACCAAAAGATCATCCTGAGGAACATAGCCAATTACTCCTTGTAGCTTTTCTTTATCTGTGTGAAGATCGTAACCATTAATGTAAATATTTCCCTGCCTTAAAGTAAGATTCCCGTTTAAAACATTAAGCAAGGTTGATTTTCCGGTACCGCTTCCTCCCATCACTCCAACCAACTGGCCCGAATTCATTTCTAAACTAACAGGATGAAGGCCATTGTTCGAACCCGGGAATTTAAATTCAATACTTTTGGCAGTAAACTGCAAATCGCTCAAATTCTTTCTCTCAATAAAAATTGAAGATATCTGAGAATAATAAATGGGATCGATTCTGTGACTTCGAATTACCGAACCATATGACAAAACATATGCACGATCAACTTTAAGGTTGTGACCATTTAAGAAAAGGTTATACTCTCCAAAATATTTCATTAAGAAAGTGTTTGTACTTTCCAGATGAAGAATAAATATCCTTCCCCGAAGTCTCTCGCTATAAATGTGTTTCACAACCTCATGATTCCATTCTTCATTATTATCGATTAATAATAAATACTCATTAAATGGAATCGATAGTTCATCTCCAATAATAAATTGCCGACTTAGCTCGAACTCATTCTTAGGAATATTAAAGGTTTTGGATACCGTTTTAACCAAGTCTAATTCTTCACGTCCGGCAAACTCAGTTTCATCTATAAACTCAAGAAGTTGAAGCATAATCCAAACCTTTTGTTCTTGCTCAACCTCTTCAAGTAATTTCTTGCAAACATGCTGAATTTGCGGATGTTTATTTACAAAACAAATCTCTCCGGTTTCATCGCAATGAGAATCTTCCAGGTATCTTTCAAAATCTTGCAAGTACTTTTCAGTCCATTCCTTGCTAAATTGTTTCTGAAGCCAGACATCAACAACATCGCGTGCAGCTGTTTCAAATCCCAATTTTTGTTCATCAACAATAATGGCAAAAAGTCGCATTAAGGCTTTCAGTAACGATTCATTCATAGTTTAGGTTCGGAATTGATTTGTTTTTGACAAGCCACTAATTTAGATAAATAAAATGAGCTATGGAAGTTGCCTGCTTAAAGCAGATATCAATAAAATCTAAATTTACTGCTAATTCGAACCAAGAGTTGAAAATATCATGAAAAAGACAAGTATTATTATTCAATATGTAAGCCGTTGTTCCCGGGAATTTGAAATTCCCAAATATGGAGTTTGAGATGTTTAATCTCACCCTGAACATGCGAAATTATAAATTTCTTGCTCACTTTACCTCAGATTGTAAACCTGAGGCAGCTTTAGTTCAATTCTTGATTGACATTACAAGAATGAAAATATTTAATTTATTAAAAATCATCTGTATCATTCATATTTAAAGACTTACAACTCTTCAATTAATTACCTCTACATAATAATCCAAGTTCTGTTAAGGTTTTTTAACACTTATTTTCAGGTCTTAACCAATTCTTGCCATATCTTTGTAATGTACTACAAAAGATAGTATTTTTCATAGATTAAAGATTTAGGTTAGTAATTAGTGGTTAGAGAGAATCCCGGACGCCCGTTCGGGATTTTTCTTTTGTAATACCGATTCGTATTTAAAATTACTCACTAATTTTATGCTTATTCAGTTTCGTGTTCCGGCTGAAATTCGGGGTACGAATTTTTCGCTATTGAGAACCCGACTCATATTTTATTGGGAATCCGAACCCAAATTGGAATCCCAAGCGAAAGCTGCATCAAATAAAAATCGCATTACAATGTAATACCAATTCATATTTAACCTTCGAAAGTTCGGGGTATTCAATAATTTTACTCCGTTCATTATTGAGTTTTAATCCCGAATTTTATCGGGATGGCATTATACCAGTATGAAAGTTAAATCAGAAATGGTATAAAATAGTTGGTTATACCAATTTTATTTTGGAATGAGCGTTAAATTGTTTTGAATATTTTGAGTTTAGACAAGTTAAAAAATTAAGGCATAGCAGAGTTACGGCGCAATTTTTTAATGAAGTGTAAACTTAAAATAGCAGAAGAATAATGCTCA
>JAOARS010000084.1 GCA_025210415.1 Marinifilum sp.
CATCAATTTAAGGGTAAGATGAAAAACTTATGGAAGAGAAATCATAAGGAAGAAATTAAGGAGTAAGAAGAATCAGGAATAAGATAAGTTAGTGTTTTAGAATTCCTACATAAGGTAATTTTTCGAAGTAGATCTCTACATTTAATATTTAAGTATATATTTGCACTACCTCGTAGGAAATAATTTATCTAATATTTCCTGTTATTTAAGTAATAATCTGTCAAGCTATTTTAGGAAGGGTCATTGCGCAACAAGAAAGGATACTTCCGCAATAAAATTCAGCACTTCCGAAAGCAATGACCAAAAGTCCGTACACAAAACCGCTCATTCCACAGCCAAAATAAGTACTTCCGCACAGTACGCCACTATCTCATTATCTGTGCGGAAGCAGCATCTGAGCGTGCGGAAGAGTTGCCTTTGCGTGCGGAATAAATTTTCTGGCGTGCGGAAGAGTCGCCTTAGCGTGCGGATGGATCACCTTTTTGTGCGGAACAAAAAAACTCGTGTGCGGAAATACTTCCCATGCGTGCGGAAGAGGTACCTGGGCGTGCGGAACAACTTTTTTAGCGTGCGGAAGCAGGTCCTTCTCGTGCAGACCAATAAAAATGGAGAGTACTGCTACTCTCCACTCCAACAATAACTACTGATTATTAAATAAAAAAACGTAAGCATTACATGCTTGTATTGATTACAAATTTGCTTCTTCTGCCTTGGCCTTACGATAAGCCACCATGCGTTCACGGTTGTATTTGCTGATGTAGCCCTGACGCTTTTCAGCATTTTTTCGGAATACAAACTTACCGTAAGTGCGAATCTCATCAACTACCTCACGCAAGAGTGTATAGCTTCTATCGCGGGTAAGCTTAATCTCATCCTCGAAATACATTTTACCATTCACCTCGCCCAATAAAGTTCCCATTCTATCTGCAATTTCGGCTGCCGTATCCAATTTCTCCACTTCGAAATTAACGGCAGTCAACAATTCGACATTATCTTTTCCCAATACCGATAAGCTTGCCATATCCTGAATGGTATCAGCTTTCGAATCTCCTTCCTTAATGGCCGACAAGCGTTTCAGCAAATCTTCACGATTTCGGAAGGCAAACTCCATAAAATCGATCAATTCGCCATGAAGTTCATACATGGCCGGAGCCTCCTTTTTCCAGTTTTCAATAGCCACTTGCTTAAGGGTTTGCCTTGTTTCCCAATTGGCCTGTGCCGTGCGCGTGGCCCCAGTTAGGCTTAGCAAACGGTCGAGCTTGGTAGCATCGAAATTAAAGGCTTGTAACATAGGTAAATCTTGCGTGGCACGAGAATGTAACGATTCGGCCTCGCCAATAAAAATCCAGTACGGAATGTCGCAATACTTGATATTTTCTTCTGGTACTGCATTGATTTCTTCCTGGTGATCTAATAAATTCTGCTGGTCTGACATAAAAATTTCTTTAATAAGATGAATATTACCCCTCTCCTCAATTTCCCCCTAAATTATTTTTCTGATAAAATGAATACGGCCGGAATTCATTATTTAACTAAACGCATAACGAAGCTATAAATTAATTATTGCATAAAAAATTTTTTTTGTGATTTTTCTTTGTAAAACCATCCATTCTATGTTCAATTTCCGCCTCTATTCCACTGTATATGCATGTTTAAGAAATTCTAAAACACTTTCTTTTTATGCAAAACTTGTTTTCAATCAAATAAAATATTTTAAAACTATATATCAAGCCATTATATCCATTTAAAATTACATTCTCCTACAACAACAACCACTCCCATAATATTTTAATGAGATGCGTGAAGCAAATTAAAATACAAATTAGAACTCCATAAACATCACAATCCTCAGGTATCATTGAGATTACATGCACATCTCTCCCCTATAAGGTAATATATTTCATAATTTATAAGGATTAAAAATTACTCACTTGTAAAACTAAACATTAATGTATTCTTTGGATTGGTGGGAGAAGATGTGTAGATTCGGGAGTTATTAAATATAAAGGTTAACAACACACTCCACATTAGTATGTATTGCGGAACTTTTATAAGGTGTTGAAAAAATAAGTGCAATGTATTTATACATACGTTAGGCGCAATACAATCATCATTTGTAATTAAATATACAAAAACAACAAAAAATGCAGTACTACAAAGACTTACTAAAAGAGAATAAAAGATCTAAGTTTAGAGTGTTTATTGGACTATCATTTTTGGTAGTTGCAGTCGCGTGGGTTACCATAAAACAAACGGAAAATGAGCCAATTAAGATGTTTGATTGGATATATTCAGGAATATTTGCTTTGAATGCCTTGGTTCACACAATTGGTGGACTTGGATATCCTATCGAAGGATTATTCGGAAAGGCTTTTATAAAAATTGACGCTAATACTATAGAGTTTAAATTCGGAATTTTTGAAAAAGAAAAGACTGTCAATTGGGAAAATATTCGAGCTATAGATTATAAGGCAAATCAACTATTAATTGCAAAAAATGACGATTCTCACCTAACAATTGTCTTATCAAAATTAGAATATTCAATGGTTCAAGAAATAAAAAACATATTAACTGCATTGGCTAATAAAAAGGGAGTTAAAGTTGATGTGTAAGCATAATGAACAGATAGAGTAAAGCGCCTAACAAAAGCTAAATTTCATGGGCGGTTGGCATTGCTCGAGAGTTAGTTCAATGAATAAACACCAGCAAGCCACCCAGAATTGGTTTGCTTAAAAATATAAACAAATTTATGCGGCTTGCTTCTTTATCGGTTGGATAGGACAACTGTTTTACGTTAGCGGTTATTAAAACTGCAATATGGTTTGGCAGGGTTAACCCCCCAAAGTCGTGGATGTGAAAATGAAAAGCGACATAAAGTAAGAAAGTATCCGAGATAAAGTGTTGAAAATCGAAAGAGTAAACAAAATTTTACTTAACCAATAAAAGTATAACTTTTATACGCTTTTGTACAATTTTTTAATTATGAAGAAATTTATTTTTAGCTTATTAAGTATAGTAATTATTGGCATTACAATTTTTTCTTGTAATAAGACTAACGACCCAGAATATATTACTGAAAAACTAAACGTTTCAGATTTTGAATATATTGGGAAAATGCATAACGAAGGTTTAGCATATTCACTAATAGAATTACAAAAAAACAAATCTAATCTAAAAAGTACTGGCCTGTATAATAAGAGTAGTCTAATTGAATTACAGAAAGATATAACAATTAACTTTGTAAATAAACAAAGCGGTTCCAGTCAACTTAAAGAAATAGCAATTGCTCAAGTAAAAAGAAGAATGAATGATTATAGTCATTCTGATCAAGAGCTTAAATCATCTCGAGAGAATTTTGTACCAGATAGTTTGATGTCAAAATTATCTATTGATGCTAAAAATCAACTATTGAAAATTTTTGAGATTATGGATGATTCAGATATGGATTTATCTTCATTAAAATCAAGAGTATCAGCAATAGAGCAGTATGCAATAGAGTCATTAAACGTTGAAGAACAGTTTCTTATATTATCAACTTCATCTGTAGCAAAATATACTTTAGATTATTGGAGTGTTAACTATGAAGAATGGTTAAAATTAAATAATGAAGGGCTTAAAAATACAAAAGGAATTTTTGACTGGAAAGCTGCAGGGAAAGCTGATGTTAATGGAGCTGCTACATCTGCATTGACTTTAGCTGTATCAGGAACAGGCGCTGGCCCTGCAGGTTGGGCTGGTATAGAATTAACTGTAGTTGGGAGTGGTTTAATATCCTCTGCATGCAGAATGATTTGGAATGTATGATAAAATAAATCAAATGAGAAAATTAGTTAATTATTTTATTTTGCCATTATTATCCATAGTGGTTTTCACCCTTATTTTTCAAAAGAATAGTGATGAAAGTTTATTTGAATCGATTGTAATTTCTACAATTATAACAGTTATTATTATCTATGTAACTAGAAATCCATTTATGAAAAACAAGAAATAACAAACCACTAACATTTTGTATAAGTAATGGCAGGGGAAGTGCAAATCATCAAGGTTTGTAGTCCGCTTCAAGGGGCTGTATCAAAATACCTTTAATGATCTATGTCATTGATTTGTTGTTTCCGGTATCAGATACTTGTATTAGATTTCTATTTGGTCCTCGAATACGAATCGCAACAAGAAGTAGTAATTGTTCTAGAGGCATTGGTTTCAGATGCGGTTTAATTAAGGTCAATTCACAACAAGTTTTATTACCTGAAAGAGATAAATTAGTTCAAATTGACATTGATGAAGAAAGCAAAATCATGAACCTTGAATTTTTAGAGCCTGTTGATTGGGAAAAATTAAGAGGTGAGTAATAAAGCAGTTAAGGAAGTTGATTATTTTAATCGACTTCTTTTTATTTTAAAATTTTATTTGATGAAAAATATCATAGTTAAGATCTGTTTACTTTCTTTACTTTTGACTTCATGTGGTTACTGAATTAATCCAAGATATGTGAGAATGTCTAATAAGACAAAAGAGAAGTTTGCTTTACCAGAATTGATAAATATTTCAGAATATTACACAAAAAAGGAAAAAGTGTATTCTGTAAATACAAGTAAGTTGCGTGAATTAATATTAGAGTCGAAATATAGAAATGTTTTAGTTGTCTTTTCAGCTTATTGGTGTTCTCCTTGCCATGAATCTATGCCTGAATTAAAGACTTTTTTTGACCTTAATAAAGATGAGGTTGAAATTGTATTTATTTCTAGTGTTGATTGGTTAGAGACCCATTCAGATAAATCTATGTTAGATAAATACGGTTTTAATGATCATCCATTATTGTCCATAGATATCCATGAATATGGTAATCAATTTACGAATTGGAATAGATTGAGCAAATTTTTGAAAGAACTTATTCCAGATTATTCAGGGGAAATTGCTTTACCAACCTATTTACTTTTTGATAATAAAGGCGAATTGCTTTCATTTTATAATTCAAGCTTTAAAGCAGATTTATTTAAATTAGAATAAAAAGCCCATAATTGAGTAGGCCCGCTAGGCCATTAGTCTAGTGGAGAACCTCTCACACCACCGTACGTGCGGTGGTTCGTTAATCATCAAAACCTCCCTTATGCCAATTTCTTCGTTAAAAATTGCCTCAAAAGAAAACTGCAAAAGATTACAAGTCCTTACAGAAGAATGAAATCACAGTTTGGGATTCCGACTGGGGTTCGGATTTCCAATAAATTAGTCTTTTGGATTGGTGGGAGAAGATGTGTAGATTCGAGAGTTATTAAATATAAAGGTTAACAACACACTCCATATTAGTGTATATTGTGGAACTTTTATAAGGTATTGAAAAATAAGTGCAATGTATTTATACATACGTTGGTAGCCATTTGAGAGAAACATTGTGTTAAAAATGGTTGATTTAGAAAAAAGAAGAGTCATATTTTAAATGACTAAAGCCACTCACTTAGAACCAGATTGAATCAAGAGGAGTAAGCAATATGTTGATATTAAATGAATATCTAAAAGTCGAAAACTAACCGCTCAAGACCTTAATGGAGCATTAAATTTTAATTATTCTGAACAAAAAGAAATCAGTTTTAGGTCTTGCATTAGCAATAGGGCTATTATTTTCAGTTCAATCATTTAAAGCTAATTCAGAAGCTCAAGTAGGCTCTTATCTTGTAAGTAAAGTTACAAAGAATATTCACCTTCAAAGAGGTGCGGCAGCAGGAGTTGGGTTAGCTGGAGGAATGGCTGGCCGATGGGCTGCAGGTAAACTTGGAGCTGCTATTGGAACGGCTATCGCTCCTGGAGTTGGCACTATAGTTGGAGGGATTATTGGAGCAATGTAAATCAACAGCTACCTATACCAAAGTCATGGTATAGGTAGCTAAATAAATTATGTTAGTTATGAAAATTATTCTTGTCTCATTTATATTATCAATCACTTACTTTCTATTATCACTTTTAGTATATTTTATATCATATAAGAAAATAAAATTACCAGATTTATTTGATACAAGGTCTGCTACCTTAGGTTTTATTTCATCTTTTGTCTTATTATTATTTTTCTTCTATTTATTAGATGTTCTCTCAACAAAAAAAATAGATGAAAGTATTTTAAATATTTTTATTTTCTTCATAATTGCAATTTTTCCTACTTATGAATATTTTATTCAGCCTATATTTTTACTTTACAGTAATAATTTAACCAGAGCTGAAGAACTAGAGAAGAAAAACCATTTTTTAAAAGAATATAAAGTATTTATCTCAAAAAAGTATTTTGCAAACGCATTTGCGTTTGGAGTAATTCCATCAACAAAAGCTATTATAATTAGTAAAGATATAATTGATAATTTACAAGAATTGGAAATTGGAGCTATACTAGCGCATGAAGCTGGACACCTGAAAAAAAATCATATTTTTAAGCTATATACAATTTCACTTATAGGACTACTGGTTGGTTATTTAACTTCTTTTTACTTTTATCCAATCATTGAAAAATATCCCGAATATGTTCATTTTCTAAGAGGTCTGCATGGAGGTTTTTTCTATGCATTACCTATATGGCTCTTGACTTCTTATTCTCAAAGATTTTTTGAGTACGAGGCAGATAGATTCTCATCCGAAAAAACTTCAGTAAAGTTGATTATATCCGCATTGAAGAAGTTGGACGCTTTATCAAAAGGCAAAATATCTTCTGGTGGTATCACCCATCCAAGTTTAGATAAACGAATAAAAAATATAAAAAAGCAATGAATTCATACTTTTTTAATAGACGGATTTTTTTGTCTTTAATATTTTTTCTGTTGGGAGTTTTTTTCTCTTTTTGGACTTTCAAACCTGCTTCTTCACCAGATTTTTTAAGTAATGGAATTATTATGATTGAAAAAGACAACTCATTTTTTGTCATTTTTGCCAATAATTTAATCGTAGGGGTATTATTGTCATTAGGGGGTATTTAAGCGGAGGGCTTTTATCCATTATAGTTTTATTTTGGAATGGTTTTTTTCTTTCTGAAATAATACAAACCTCAATTGTTTTGGCAATTGAAATGGATACAGTTCTATACAGCCTTATTTTTCATGCACCATTAGAAATATATTCATTTCTATTGTTTGCTTCGATAGGCATTAGAGGATTTTATATGGTTAAGGATATTTTTCTAAACAAAAATATGGGGTCACTGTCCTTTCCCAAAATCAGTTAATTTATTCCCCCAATATTAATTCTTCTTATTTCCGCAGTTATTGAATCAAATCTTTAAAAACAAATGGATAGTTCGTATTATAAAATAGTTAAATTGATTTTCATTTTTCTAGTAATCTCTTTATTTAGTAGTATTTTTAAGAATTACATGATTATAAGTCATTTTGATAATGAAGTTAAATGCCTTACTTGACATATACTCAACGTTGTGCTTCATGCAGGGAGCGATACTGCAAACAATGAAACTATATTTTAATATCAGAATCAAAACAAGTACATTTGATAGGCTTAAAAAAGTTAATATGGTCGAATTTGACCACTTTGGAAAATTTTGATTATGAGCAAAATAAGCAAGCTTGATATAGAAAATGCAATAATTTCAATAACGAAAATTGAGGAAGAGGATTACATCTGTTTGACTGATATGGCAAAAGCCAAAGAAGGAGATAACAGAGCAGCTGACGTGATAAAAAACTGGATTCGGACACGTACCACGATTGAATTTCTTGGAACTTGGGAAATGATGTATAATCCGAATTTTAAAGTGACCGAATTTGACCACTTTAAAATGGAGGCTGGACTACCAACGTTTGTGTTAAGTCCTAAACAATGGGCTGAAAAAGAATGAAATCACAGTTTGGGATTCCGACTGGGGTTCGGATTCCCAATAATTAACAATACCAATTGCTTGCTGGCTTCTGTAATTTTTTGAAAACCGCTAACGGAGATGATTCTTTATTGTAACGTTTCCAAATCCTCAAAAGAAAACTGCAAAAGATTACAAGTCCTGACAAAGAATGAAATCACAATTTGGGATTCCGACTGGGGTTCGGATTCCCAATAATTAGTAATACCGATTGCTTGCTGGCTTCTGTAATTTTTTGAAACCGCTAACGGGAATGATTCTTTATTGTAACGTTTCCAAATCCTCAAAAGAAAACTGCAAAAGATTACAAGTCCTTACAGAAGAATGAAATCACAGTTTGGGATTCCGACTGGGGTTCGGATTCCCAATAATTAACAATACCAATTGCTTGCTGGCTTCTGTAATTTTTTGAAA
>JAOARS010000085.1 GCA_025210415.1 Marinifilum sp.
ATGAAGATGATTTTTTCAAAGAACTTGCCTGCTTTTGGCATAAATTTCCTCAAATTCCCTCGAAATATCCCGATATTCCTTCGAAAATTTGAGAAAATTTCTACTCAAAAGCAGTGCAAACTGTGACAATATTTTTAATCGAACTCAGGTTATTAACCATTGATTTCAACCAAATGTTACTATGCATAAATCCATACTACTCTCCTTAATTCTGATTCCTTTTTACAGTTTGGGATCAACAGACAACAAATCTGCTGGTGCAAGATCATTTGCAATGGGAAATGCATCCGTTGCACTTTACGATGAATGGTCTGGCCTCCATAATCAAGCCGGGCTGGCACTTTTAAAGAAAAAATCTTTTGGTGCTTACTACGAAAACCGCTTCTCAAATAAAGAGCTAAGCAAAAAATCTCTTCATGTAAATATTTCTGGCAAACTTGGTAGTTTTGCTGCAACATATACTCAATTTGGTTTCGATCTTTACAAAGAATCAAAAATTGGTGTTGCCTACGCCAGAGCATTGGGCAAACATTTTTGGACAGGATTGCAGTTCAATCAATTTAGAAAAGAATTAAATGCCGAGTATGGTTCACAATCGAAATATACTTTCGAAATTGGATTATTGGCAGAAGTTGTTACGAATTTTTATTTGGGGTTTCATATTTCTAATCCAACACAGGAAAAATTCCAAACATTGGATTACGATGATCACATTCCTACTGTTGGAAAGTTTGGGTTTTCATGGAAATTATCGAATGGAACCATAATTAGCTCTGAAATACTCAAAAATCTGGATGATGATTTACAAGCAAAAGGAGGAATTGAGTATCCGGTAAGTAAAAAAATATTTTTACGAGCAGGCGTGCATAACCATCCAAATTCCATTAGTCTCGGAATGGGTTTTAACTTCTCCTATTTAAAAGCCAATATTGCATTTTCACGTCATCCGGTTTTAGGCTATACTCCTTCTGTCGATATAAGTTTTCAATTCTAAATCAAGACCATGAGGCTTATATTCAAAATCATATTGTCGGTTTTTCTGCTTATGCATTTAGGTAGTTTATGGGCGCAAAAAACTGCCAATGAACAAGATTTAATAGAAAGAGTTATTGAAACCATTGTTGAACAGGAAGAAGAAAATCCTGATTATACGAATCTGTTGGAAGAAATTACCGATTTGATTCAAAATCCTCTAAATATCAATATTGCTAACGCTTCCGATCTTCAAAAATTATACCTTTTAAATCAGAACCAGATTGATCAACTGTTAAAATATCGGGAAGAAAATGGGGAAATTTTTAGCATTTATGAATTACAGTTGATTTCAGGTTTTTCTATGGAATTGGTTCGAAACATTTCTCCCATGCTATCTTTTAAGCCAACATTTAAGCCAAAAGCAATAAAAGCCTCACAACAGATGCTTTTGCTGAGAACCGAACACAATTTCGAAAAAGAGTTGGGTTACAAAACATCAAATGAGAAATCGAAATACCTGGGCGATCCGTGGAAATACTATACTCGCTTTCAGCATCAATCATCGAAAACAGGAGTTAGTTTTGGTTTTACTGCAGAAAATGACAAGGGTGAACCATTTTTTAAGCACAAAAATCCGAATGGCTTCGATTATTATTCTGCTCATATTCAGAAAAAATCTGATGGCTTTTTTAAGCAAATTAATCTTGGCGATTATCAGGTTAAAATTGGACAGGGTGTAAGCTTATGGTCTGGAATTAGCAGCAAGAAATCTTCTTTTACCACTCAAAATGCGAGAAAATACCAGGGAATAAAATCATATAAATCGACTGATGAAAATCGATTTTTCAGAGGTGCATCAATCGTTCTTGCACCCATTAAAAATATAAATTTAGCAGCATTTGGCTCAGTTAAAAAGATTGATGCCAACATTAAAACCGATACCATTTCCTCATTTGTATCAAGCATTGTAAACACTGGCTTGCACCGAAATCAGAACGAATTTCATAAAAAAGATGCCTTGGAAGAAACAGCGTTTGGAGGATATTTGCTTTGGAACTTAAAAAATACCGAACTAGGTATTGCATATCTTCAATATTCCTTTTCTCCGGAAATTAATTTTGACAAAAAGGCATACTCTTATTACAATTTTGCTGGTAAAAGTAATTTTAATTTGAACTTGAATTACCAGACACAAATCGACAACATTCATTTATTTGGCGAAATAGCCCAATCAAAGTCAGGTGGTATTGGTATTCTTCAGGGAGTTAACATTCAAGTTCATCCACAACTAAATGTAGAAAGTATATATCGCAAATACGATAAAAATTATCATGCACATTTCTCGAATGCGTTTTCTGAACAAAGCAGAAATCAAAATGAAGAAGGATTATATCTTGGCATAAACTTTCATCCTTTTCCTAAATGGACAATTAAGGCTTACTACGATCAGTTTAAATTTCCCTGGTTAAGATATTCAAGCAATGCGCCCAATAGCGGGCATGAATACTTTTCGCAAATCGAATATACTAAAAATGAAAAACTATCGGTTTATTTTAGATACAAGCAAGAGAACAAATCTGACAATATCGATGCTGAGTTTATTAATACGCCTGTTGAATTTGAAAAAACTCAATATCGCCTGCATTTATCTGCCAAACCAGCTAACAATTGGGAAATCAGAAATCGAATTGAATTTTCAAGATACAAACAAGTCAAGCAAAAGGAGAATGGTTTCTTAATTTACCAGGATATCATTTACAAGTTCACTCTCATTCCATTGAATGTTAGCTTACGATATGCATTGTTTGATACAGATTCTTATGACACCAGAATTTATGCCTACGAGAACGATATTCTTTATGCATATTCTGTTCCGGCTTATTACAATAAGGGTAGCAGGTTTTATTTCAACCTGAATTATAAAATCAGTAATAAAATTACCCTTTATGCCAGATATGCACAAACAAAATATTCCGATACAGAAAGCATTGGTTCCGGAACTTCATTAATCGATGGTGATACAAAATCAGAAATTAAGGTTCAATTAAAATTCAGATTTTAAATTTTCACCAATCAAATTCTTGTTGTACTTTCGAATTCTTTAAATATTAACACTCAAGATCGTATCATGAGAAAGATCATCAACCCATATCGTTCTACCGAAAATGGCAAATGCTTTGGTTGTTCTACCGAGAATGAGCAAGGATTACAAATGGAGTTTTTTGAAGATGGTGACTATGTTGTTTCCAAATGGGAACCCAAAACTCACCTGTCAGGATTTAAAAATGTGCTTCACGGTGGAATTCAAACCACAATACTTGATGAAATTGCTTGTTGGGTAGTATTTGTAAAATGTGAAACAGCTGGCGTTACTACTGCATTAAATGCAAAGTTTAAAAATTCAGCTTTTACCGATAAAGGAAAACTTACCGTTCGTGGCAAGCTAATTTCAAAGGACAGACGATTTGCAAACATTCATGCAGAAATTCTCGATCCAGACGGAAAAGTATGTTCTGAAGCCGAAGTTCAATACATGATTTTTCCTCAGGAAATGGCAATTAAAAAATTCGAATACCCTGGAAGTAACGCATTTTACGAGTAGGTATTAACCTGATTTCGATTAAAAATATCAATCACAGAAAGTCAGGTTATTAGGTTGCTTCAGTTCCAGAATTGTATTTCATCCATCGCCTCTCCTCCATCTCCATAAATCGACCAAATTTATATGGAGGATCGATGGTAATTTTCATTTCTTCTTCCGAATCGGGATGAAGGAATTGCAATTCTACTGCACACAAAAACAATCCTTTTCCTCGAAGAATTTCTCCCTCAGTACCGTAAATCTTATCTCCTAAAATCGGATTACCCAAGCCAGCCATGTGTATTCTTAATTGATGGGTTCTTCCCGTTTCAGGAAACAAATCAACAAGACTCAGAAATTTATTTCGAATCGAAGGCGATTTTTTCACAAGTTTAAATGTACTAATTGCGTCTTTATCATCAACCTGCATATCAATTTTTCCTTTCTCGGGCAATGAGCCGATTACCACTGCCCTGTATCTTTTCTTCACCATTCGCTCTTCAAATTGCTTTCCTAATTTAGCAGAAGCATCAACCGTTTTCGCAATTAGTAAAAGTCCGCAAGTAGGATTATCAATTCTATGAACCGGACGAAACACAGGTAGTGCATTTTTCCTCATCGAAGGACGCAAATTGTAAGGCAAGGCATTTTGCACAGTTCGAAACTGATTGCCACTTACCGAAATTCCACCAGGCTTATTAATTATTGCAATATGATCATCTTCATAAACAATTTCCAATGGCAATTTGTATATTTTACTTGGCGGAAGCTCCAAATCGCACAACTCAATTTTAAAGCCAGCCTTAACCCATAAACCTGTTGAAGCTTCAGCACCATTCACTCTAATCAATCCACGCTTTATGGCTTTTTTAATTCCTTGATTGGTATTTATGCTTGAAAATATATTCAGAGCATATTCCTGTAAACGAACACTTTCTGTTCCTTCGGGAACTATGTGAGTTTCAATAACTACCATGACTTTATTTTTTACAGAACAATACTTCGTTAATACTTTTTAACTGTCATATCTATAGCCAATTAACATTCTATTTTGTAACAGTTTATTTCTGAGTGTCTTGCAAATTAAACTAATGACTAAAAACTAACGGACTATTATCAATAAGAACTTCTAAGTTAAAATTTCAAACGAAACTAGTAATACCCTTTTGAAAATGAAGTGAGTTATATTGATTATTGGGTATAATGCCGATGTAATAATGATTGAGCCTTTCGAGTGTAACGAAGATAATGCTCATTTCATTATACAATCGGTATAATATGGTTTTATAGGCTAAATTCTTTGCAATTTTAATTCATTAAAAATTAAAACTACAACTTTTAAAAATTCTTAAATGTCTCTAAAAATAAGATTTCTAAACTTCATTGACCAGTTAATTGCGTATGAAACAATTTTGAAATTTATTTTTTTTACTATTTTTGCC
>JAOARS010000086.1 GCA_025210415.1 Marinifilum sp.
GGTGAAGGTTGTAAATCCACCAGTGTGTTTAAAATATATATCCAGGTCGATATCCCAGCCTTGTTTCGAAAAAAGAAAACCAAACGACAATTGCTCGCTGTTCAATAGTGGGATCAAATTTTTTGCGGCTAGTGTCCAAACCTGGGTTTCCAAGCCAAAATTCTGCGTGGTAAAATCGAGTAACTGATTGATTGCTTGATTTTTTAATTCAGCCGAAGTTTTTAACCAAAGTGTTTTGCTTACAGAGTGTTCAAGAGAAATTCTGGGCTCAAGATAGAAAGAATTTAAAGCTGTATAATAACTGGATCTTAAGCCTAATCCTATTTTCCAACGGTTGTGTTTTTTATACTCAAACTGATTGAGAAAAGTGTGGGTGGAATTTTTAAGATTTTCTCCAAATTCTTGCGTAAGTACTTGATTTTCGGAAATAAATGAGTAGGATACATTGTTTGAAAAAAACTGGTATCCATTAAACAGGCTGAGTGAGTTGCTTATTCGCCAATTGGTATGCAACAAGAGTCCCTTTTCTTTAATATTGTTTCTTTTTTTTGTCTTGGAATCTAAAAAAAAATTTTGTCCGTTATAACTAAAATCATATTGCGAATAATACAAGCGCAGGTGCGAAGTAAAATCCTTATTCCACTTGCGTTCCCAAGAACTTGCAATACCATAATTACCTATCGATAGCTGGTCGATAGACGCCCCGTCAAATTCTTCCACTTTAAATTCATTATCCAGTGTGTTTTGAGTGATCAAACTAGAAAAAGTAAGTTTGTCGTTTTTTGTGGGAGATACAATCGTTTTTAAAGTAAAATCTGAAAAACTAAAATTTTTATCTACATCGATATATTGCAGGTTAAATTGTTTCTGAGGATTAGAAATACTAGTGTTTTGAAATGTTTTTTTTGAGAATTTATTAAAAGTAGGCGACTGAAAAATCTCGGAAAAAGATCTGCGTCCCGAAATGATTAATCCCACATTTTTAGACAAAGGTATTTTTAGATGGGCATCTCCATGAATCATGTTCACACCTGCCTGTCCTTTTACCTTGTCGGGGATTTTATTTTCGGTTGTAATATCTACCACACCGGAAACTCTATCTCCGTATTGTGGGTGGGTTCCACTGCGCGAAACCAAAACATCTTTTATAATGTATGGATTAAAGGCAGATATCATACCAAAAAAATGACTGGAATTATACATTTTGATACCGTCCCATAAAATTAAATTTTGCGATGGCGTTCCTCCTCTTATATGAAGACCCGATGCGGTTTCCAAGGGACTTTCGATCCCCGGCAATAATTGAATGTTTTGAAGAATGTCGGGTTCGGAAAGTCCGGACAATATATCAAGGTTTCGGGGCGTAAATTTCATGTTGCCATTCCTGTTTCTACTCACACCAGACCCCAGATACTCCTTTACAACAATTTCATCTAAAGCAAAATTTATGGGAGCTAAAAAAAAACTTGTATTCCTGTTTGCTGGCAGGGTATCTGTATTTACAACTAAAATATCGTATCCCAAAAATGAGATGGATATGGAATCGCCTTTATGGTTGTTTTCGATAGAAAATGAACCATTTTGCATTGATACAGTACCCTTTCCGGTTCGTAGGTTTATGATATTTGCACCGTTTATAGGAGTGCCACCTATTTTATCGATAACATATCCTTTTAGAAGCATATTTTCATAAACCGAAGCAAGAATGTAATATCGTTCGTCAATCTTCTTGCAAGTGATATGAAGAGAATCTTCAACTTGTTTTAAAACGTCAGCCAAAGCGGTGGCGTGGGGATTTAATTTAAGTTTTTTGTTTTGAATAAGTTTGGGCTCATAAGAAAACCTTACATCATGAATTTTTTCCAATGTGATTAACAATTCGGATAATGAAATGATTTTCGAATTGTTTTTTTCGGGATTCTTTTGTGCATTAAGCGAAACAAATTGGACGATGAAAAATAATAGTAAAGTGATTCTCATTAATGTAATCTAATAGTGCGATCGTCAACAAAATTATATTTAATTTTTAAAGTATCAAAAACCAATTTTAGAGCAATCTCCATATTCGAATGTGTGAAAGTTCCGGTATACCTTCGGGATGCAATAAGGGCATTATCGTATTGTATTTTAATATTATACTGGTTTTCTAAAGCCTTTATGACCTGCTCTAACGGAGCATTTGAAAATCCACTTTCACCTTTCAGCCAAGCTGGTTCAGAACGGGTTAAGT
Organism: Marinifilum sp.; assembly: GCA_025210415.1. GTDB lineage: Bacteria > Bacteroidota > Bacteroidia > Bacteroidales > Marinifilaceae > Marinifilum. The sequence goes on from JAOARS010000086.1 coordinate 2,231, forward strand.
TCCACTTTTCGAGTTGGTTATCAATCGATCTAACAGCCTCTCCTTTTGTAATAATTTTATTTTTTTCCTGTTGATTTACCCTTACCTTTCCTTCGTAGCAAACCACCTCGAATACTGAAGCAGAGGCATTTGTGGTAAATTGTGTTCCTAAAACAGTAACCGAACCATTTTTTGTTTTTACGGTAAACGTACTTCCTTTATTCACCTTAAAAAAAGCTTCGCCTTCAAGCTGAACCGTTCTGTTGTTTTCCCAATTCTTTTTTTCATAGTTGAGTTTAGATTTGGCATTCAAAATCACTTCGGATTGATCCGGAAGTTTAAATGCCAATTGTTGTCCATAGTCGGTAGCGTGTTTTGTTTTCTGGTTGAAAAGAAAGATAAAGCTGATAATTAGAGCAACAGAAGCTGCTGCAGAGAATGTCCATGCCGATACGAGTTTTCTGGTTTTTGTTTTGGCCTTCTCTTTTCTTTCCAATAATCGCACAAACATTTCATCCTTATTGTAATCAGGCACCTTAAGGTGTTCGCAACCCTTTAAAATGGCTTGAAAGTCATGAAAATTTTTTGAATTTTCAAAGGCTTTCTTTTCTTCGCCGGATAGAGTGCCATCTACCCATCTGGCCAAAAAATTATTGTTTTCGTAAAAGTTATCCATTGCGTTGATTTTTAAATTTTTGTGCCAATTTTATTTTTTAACTCCAAAAGAGCCAAGTGCATTCTCCTTTCAACAGCCTTTTGTGTAATCCCAACAATTTCGGCTATTTCTTTATAAGTTTTTTTATCTAATCTGTTTAATAAAAAAACCTCTCTTTGTTTCGAAGGCAAATCAGCAATACTTCGTTTAAGTTTGTGCTTAAACTCTTTTTCTTCCAAAAGAAAATCAGGAGATTCCGAATAGATATTAAGAGGAGCTTTCTCTTGATACTGCAAAACGACCTTTTGATGGTTTATTTCGTTAAAAAATGCGTTTTGTGCCACTTTCATCACAAATGATTTTGCCTTGTCAATTAATACCTTTTTACAATTTCTCCAAAGCTTTATGAATGCATCTTGTGTTATGTCCTCGGCTTGTTGCATGTTGCCGCATTTATAATAAATAAAGTTTCTAATGGTTTCAGCGTGCTGATCGAAAACCATTTTATAAACACCTTCTTCACAAACAGATTTTCCTTTAATCATATTGGTTAGGTTTGTATATCAATCTCTTAATCTGTATTATTTCATCATCTTTTGTAAAGATAGATAAACAAATAAAGAGTTTGTTCTATTAGAACTTCGGAACTATCCCAATACATTCATCGAGTTTAGGCTTGGCTGCGAACCTTACTTATTTGTCAGGAATAGGGAAAATTCCAGTTTAACAACAGAGCAAGTTTTTATGTGCTCATCAAAAATACAACAGGCATGTTTGCATTTACCCTAACTTAAATAAGCTAAAACAAAAAGTTTTTTTTACTCATTATAAGTTCGATACTTTGTTTACCTGTCACAGGGAATGGTAAATTCTACAAGTAATTAGCGTGAATTATTGCTTAATTATACAAGAAGCCTTTGCAAAACCTTCCTTACTGCCAATTTTTTCGTTAAAA
>JAOARS010000087.1 GCA_025210415.1 Marinifilum sp.
AATTTGAATTTAATAATAACCTGATTTCGATTAAAAATATCTATCACAGAAAATCAGATTTATTGAAGATTAGCTTTAAAAACTCTGAAAGAATATCGGGATATTTTGAAGAATTTTTAAAGTGAAGATTGGATGAAGCTGATTTTTTTCAAAGAATTTGCCTGCTTTTGGCATAAATTTCCTCAAATTCCCTCGAAATATCCCGATATACCTTCGAAAATTTGAGAAAATTTCTACTCAAAATCAGTGCAAACTGTGACAATAGTTTTAATCGAAATCAGGTTAATACAACACTTCGTTAAACTTTTTTAAAGTTATGAAGATGGGACATTTAAGGGATTGAAATTGTTTTAAATAACTATTTGTTTTTAAGCATTTTGTGATTTTATTTGAATGTAGCAAATGAAAAAATTATAAGTATGACGATAGATATTAAAAGTTAGTAATAAGAGTAGTGTATCATGTTTACGATGAGTTGATGAGAAATTTTAAAATACAAACCGATATTTAAAACTAGTGCCGATTATTATTTGTGTATGGTATTATCTTAATTAGCCAGATTGATTGGATAAAAAGTTGTATTTTACCAACGACTATAAATTTTAACTCATTATTATAATTTATGAGAAAGCTCTTTATTGGTATACTATTACTATTTTTTTTCGTATCGTGCAGTTGGAATTCTTCTCGCAAGAAAGATGTAGCTAACAAAACTAATAAGCTTGAATATCAGCTAATGGCAGAAAATACAAATAAAATGAAGAAAATATTCTTTGTTTTACCTAGTCCTATCGAAACTTCGCTTCTGATGAATAAAACAGGAGTAGTTTTTCAAGAAGAACTATTAAATTCAACTGACAAGCTTGCAGGTTATTCTACCAGTACATCACGGGCAATAGCTTTGGGAGTTTATTGTGCCGATTTAAGTTATTCAGGTTTAAATGAGCAGTATCAAACTTCTATTGAGTACTTGAATGTTGCCAGAAATCTTGCTGAGTCGTTGGGAATTTTAAAAGCAGTAAATCCTGAGAAAATTAAAATGTTGGAAGATAATTTAACCAATAAGGAATTAATTATTGAAGTTATTTCTGAGATTTACATGGAATCGCATGATCAATTGCGAGAGCAGGAAAGATATATGCTTGCATCATTAATGTTGATTGGAGGTTGGATTGAGAGTTTATATCTGGCAACTCAAAGTGTGCAACCAAACGAAGTTCGACATCAAATTTTAATAGAGCGAATCTTAGATCAGCACTTGTCTTTAGAAAGTGTAAAAGCTGTGCTAAGCGAAAATCAATCTAATCCGATTATAGAACCTATTTATAAAGATTTGTTAGCTTTAGAACGTTTATTTAAAAAATCGATCAAATCGAAAAATGAGGAACTTGATTTCTATGATAAAATAAATTTAGTAGGTTTTGAGCAACTTATTTTAAAAGTAAACGATATAAGAGATTACTTAGTTGATTAATAACTCCTATACATGAGAATTTTATTATTTACTGTTGTTCTATTCTTTTTTGCCAGTACCAATGTGGCGCATTCACAATGTAAAAATTTTGCAAAAAAAGAATGTAAACCTCTGCTTGAGAATTTTGTGCACGATGGAAATTATAACGGAATTGTACTAAATGTTGGTGAAGATGTAGAGTTGCATAAAGCCTTTTTCAGTGGACAAAAATACAGAATGGTGGTTTGCAGGGAAGATTTTTTACCACCTATAAATTTTAAAGTTTTAAATTCTGATTTTGAAATATTGTATGATAATAAAACCGATGGATATAGTCACAAATACGATTTTGAATTGGACGAATCGGAAACCTTAATTATTTCTTTGAAATTCATTACCGAAAATGAAGAATATGACAAAAGCATGAACGGATGTGTAGTAATGCTTTTTGGATTGGAAATGTAAAAAGAAAAGCTCTCAATTTTGAGAGCTTTTCTTTTTACAATTTTTCTTTAAGATATTTTCCAGTATATGACTGTTTGCATTTAGAAGCTTCTTCAGGTGTGCCTTCAAAAACGATTTGTCCTCCATCGTTTCCTCCCTCAGGGCCAAGATCTATTAGCCAGTCAGCACTCTTAATAATTTCCATATTGTGTTCAATTATAATAAGAGTATGTCCACGTGAAATTAATGCGTTGAATGCATCCATTAACTTATGAATATCATGAAAATGAAGCCCTGTTGTAGGTTCATCAAATATAAACAGGCACGGTTCAGCTTTTTCTTTTGCAAGAAAAGAAGCCAATTTTACCCTTTGACTTTCTCCACCACTTAAAGTGCTCGATGATTGACCAAGTTTTACGTAACCTAAACCAACATCAACCAATGGTTTTAAACGCTGAGCAATTTTCTTTTCGGTATTTCCTTTTCCTTTACTAAAGAATTCGGTTGCTTCGTTAACCGTCATTTCCAAAACATCATGTATGTTCTTTTTATTGTAACGAATTTCCAGAATATCATCTTTAAATCTTTTGCCTTTACAACTTTCGCATTGCAGGTAAATATCTGCCATAAACTGCATCTCAACCTTAATTATGCCTTCTCCCTGGCACTCATCGCATCTTCCTCCATCTATATTAAACGAGAAGTGAGATGCCTTAAAACCACTATATTGAGACGCTTTTTGGTTTGCAAAAAGTTTTCTTATCTCGTCGTATGCTTTTAAATAAGTTACCGGATTCGATCTGGAAGATTTACCAATTGGATTTTGATCAACAAACTCAATGTTTTTTACCAGCTGTAAATCTCCTTTTAAAACATCAAAATGTCCGCTTTTATCAGAATAACCACCATAGTGTTTCTTAAGTGCAGGGTACAATATGGTTTTAACCAGCGATGATTTTCCTGAACCGCTTACACCTGTAATAACTGACATCACATTAAGTGGGAATTTAATATTCAATCCTTTCAGGTTGTTTTCCCTGGCACCAAGTATTTCGATATAATTATTCCACTTTTTTCTTTTTCCGGGAACAGGAATATTTTTTTCTTGCGAAATGTATTGGGATGTTAAACTTTCGTTTGATTTTTTTAACTCTTTCAAATTACCTTGAAATACAACCTCGCCTCCGAGTCTTCCGGCATGAGGGCCAATGTCAATTACCTGGTCAGCAGCCAATATTATATCTTCATCATGCTCAACAACAATAACCGTATTTCCCAAGTCCCTAAGTTGTTTCAATACTTTAATCAATAGGTCGGTATCGCGGGAATGCAAACCTATGCTGGGTTCATCGAGAATATATAGTGAACCAACAAGGCTGCTGCCTAAAGAGGTTGCCAGGTTAATTCTTTGCGATTCACCTCCTGATAAGCTACTTGAAAGCCGATTTAAGGTTAGATAACCCAAACCAACATCCGAAAGAAATTGCAGTCTGTTTCTAATATCGGTTAACAGTCTCTTTGCAATTTGTTCTTCTGTTTTACTCAGTTCTAAATTTTTAAAGAAATTATTCAATTCGGTAATTGGCATCAACACCAGATCTTGAATGTTTTTTCCTTCAATTTTTATATAACCGGCTTCTTTTTTTAATCGTGTACCTCTGCAGTCAGGACAAGTTGTTTTCCCTCTGTATCTCGATAACATTACACGATATTGAATTTTGTATTGCTTTGATTCCAGGTATTTGAAAAATGCATTTAAACCTTTAAAATGGCGATTACCAGTCCATAAAAGAAGCTTGTGTTCTTCGCTTAGTTCAAAATAGGGACGATGGATTGGAAAATCGAATTTATCGGCAACATAAATCAATTGATTTTTCCATTCCTGCATTTTTTCTCCTTTCCAACAAACCACTGCATCATCGTAGATACTTATGGTTTTATTGGGAATTACCAGATCTTCGTCAATTCCAATAACTTTTCCAAAACCTTCACATTTGGGACAGGCTCCAACCGGATTGTTAAAACTAAAGGTATGAACATTCGGATCTTCAAACTCAATTCCATCTGCTTCAAACCGATTTGAGAAGCGGTGAGTTTCGTCATCAAACATCAGAAGACATTCTCCTTTTCCTTCATAAAAAGCAGTTTGCAATGAATCAGCAATTCTGTTCTGAGTATCTTCATCAGGTGAAACCCTTATTCGATCAATAACAATATGTATTGGTTTTTCTGGCGGAATAATTTCCGGAGCTTCCAAAGCATCGAAAATTTTATGGATCTTACCATCGATTTCAATTCGGGAGAAGCCTTGTTTCGATAATACCTCTAATTGCTCTTTTTTGCTTCTGTCGCCATTTAGCATTTCTGCTAAAATCATTACAGGTAAATCTTCTTTTTGTTTTAGTACAAAATTGACAACATCTGTAATTGTATGGCGTTTTACCAATGTGTTTGATATTGGAGAATATGTTTTTCCAATGCGAGCAAAAAGTAATTTCAGATAATCATAGATTTCAGTAGATGTTCCTACTGTCGACCTTGGATTTCGGGTATTCACTTTTTGTTCGATAGCAATGGCTGGTGGAATTCCTTTGATAAAATCTACTTCAGGTTTATCTATTCTGCCCAAAAACTGGCGTGCATAGGCTGATAAGCTTTCCACATATCTTCTTTGGCCTTCGGCGTACAAAGTATCAAACGCAAGCGATGATTTTCCCGATCCGGAAAGACCTGTAATTACAACGAATTGATTACGTGGAATTTTTAAATCAATATTCTTAAGATTGTGCACTCTTGCACCTTTTATATGAATATAATCTTCTGAAAATTTCTCTGCCATCTGTCTTATATCTGCTCCTAAAAGGAGTCGAATTTATATCTTGAAAACGAATTTCCAAAGTTATTTAACTTCTAAAGATTTTCAAATCTCAGGAAAAATTAGTTTATTGCATACGATTACCTGTTTATAAACCCAAATAAAAGGAGATACTGCTTATAGATTAAATTTTACGCTGTTTAAAAAAATAAATAGTTGTGAAGTTGAGACAAAATAATCCTACCGATTATGATCTCGTGAAGCAGTATATTGATGGTAATCATGATTGTATTGATGCTTTAATCAATCGTCATAAAGATAGAATTTATACTTACATCTATCTAATTGTAAAAAATCATCAGCTTACCGAGGACATTTTTCAGGACACTTTTATAAAGGTGATCCGATCGTTACGCTTAGGCAAATATCAGGACAATGGTAAATTTCTTGCCTGGGTTTTAAGAATTGCGCACAATTTGATAATAGATCATTTCAGAAGAGAAAAGCAGAATAACACCTTTTCGAAAGATGACTATGAATTGGATATTTTTAATTCCAATAAGTTTTGTGAAGGAAATTGCGAAGATGATTTGATTCGCGATCAAATTCATGATGATATACGGGAATTGGTTCAGGAGTTGCCACCCGACCAGCGCGAAGTTGTGATTCTTAGACATTATAAAGGCTTAAGTTTTAAAGATATTGCAGATCAAACCGATGTTAGTATTAATACAGCATTAGGTAGAATGCGATATGCTTTAATTAATATGAGAAAGATTATCGAAGAGCGAAATATGAGTTTAACTTTTCAGTAGTTTTTATTTGATTTTAGTAGGCCGGAATTATTTTCCGGCTTTTTTTTGTTTTTAAATACTAAATAAAAATCACGGACGTTTTAGAATAAAACAAATTTGCTAAAATGCCTATGAATGAAATTTACTCTTTGTTACAACATGATGTTTTATTTTCACCCGACGAGATGCTTAGCTTACTTGATAGAATTTCGGATTTAAATTTATTTGATTCATCAGATCTTTACAATCTGCTTGATGAATTCAAAATAAAAGCATCGGGTGAGCTTGTGGAACGCATAAAAACATTTAATCGATCAACGGTTAATGTTGATCTTAAAATTCCCGACATACGGGAGTTAATGCTGAATTAATATCAATCGGAGCGATTATCGTTCCGATTTTTTTGTGCTTGCTTTTGTTATTTTAAAGAATAATTGTAAATTGATATCAAAATAATATCAAAAAGATTTAAATATGAAACAAGAACAAACTTTTTCGGCAATTTCAGGTTTTGCAATGGTATTTGTATGCCTTTTACTAATTCTTGGTGGAATACTTGGTTTAGTATTTATAAAAAATCCGCTTTTCGCTCTGTTAATTTTCTTATTTGTGGTATGCATTCCTGGATTTACAGTTGTTAATCCAAATCAATCAACAGTATTAATTCTTTTTGGGGCTTATAAGGGAACCATTTTAAATAATGGATTTTTCTGGGTAAATCCTTTATTTGTAAAAAAGAAGATATCTTTACGAGCCAGAAACCTCGACAGCGACCCTATTAAAGTGAATGACAAAATTGGTAACCCTATCATGATTGGAGTTGTTTTGGTTTGGAGAGTGAAGGATACTTACAAAGCAGCATTTGATGTGAATGATTATGAACATTTCGTATCTATTCAGTCAGAAGCTGCAATTCGTCATATGGCAGGAGCTTATCCTTACGATAATTTTGAAGATGAGCAGGCTGAAATTACTTTACGTTCAGGTGGCAATGAAGTTAGCGAACTGCTGGAAAAAGAATTGACAGATAGATTGGCAATTGCTGGAATTGAGGTAATGGAAGCTCGCATCAATTATTTGGCTTATGCTGCCGAAATTGCAGGTGCAATGTTACGACGCCAACAAGCAACAGCAGTTGTTGCAGCACGTTATAAAATAGTTGAAGGTGCTGTAAGCATGGTAGAAATGGCATTGGAAGAACTTGCCGATAAAGATATTGTAGATTTGGATGAAGATAAAAAAGCTACTATGGTAAGTAATTTAATGGTAGTACTTTGTTCAGATAAAGATGCAACACCGGTATTAAATACGGGTAGCCTGTATCAATAATAAATTGAATATGACTAAAAAGAAATCATTTGTTCTGCGTTTAAATCCCGAGATGTTTAAAAAACTTGAAAAATGGGCTATGGATGAATTTCGTAGTACTAACGGACAAATCGAATGGATTCTGAACAAGGCTTTAAAAGATGCCGGGAGGTTAAAAGACGAAAAAAAGGGTGATGATCACTCAGATTAAATAGTTACTTCAGTTATGCTAAGGCTGCCTTAATTTAGGGTGGCCTTTTTATGTGTGCCGTGCATGGTAAATAACTAGACGATGTAAGTTCGTTGTAGGGGTTTGTAGTAGCCAACTACTAGCTAAAGGCAAGGGAGCTTACCGTGAGGTAT
>JAOARS010000088.1 GCA_025210415.1 Marinifilum sp.
GATGTTTTTTAGGTTCTTTAAGATGTTCTGAAGGTCTTGGTGGATCTAGTTTTATTCCTGAAGGATATTTTGGAGATTCTCAAAGATGTTTCTTTAGTCCCAAAAGATATAATTTTGATACTCCAGGATATTTTTTGCCTCTAATTATCTCTTTTTATAATATTTCATTGCCTCCGGAAGAAACTCTTGCAAGTTTTTTACACGAGTATCATCTGCCGGGTGAGTTGATAAGAACTCTGGTGGCTTTTGTCCGCCGCTTTCGCCCATTCTTTTCCAGAATTCAACAGCTTCTGCCGGATCGTAACCTGCCATAGCCATAAAAATCAGTCCCATCTTATCAGCTTCATTTTCGTGAGAACGCGAAAACGGAAGCATTACACCAACATTGGCACCAACGCCAAAAGCCGTCATCCATATTTGCTGAGTTTCGGCAGGCTTCTCATTTAATGCAATTGCCAATCCCTGCCCTAAAGCCTGAATTCCCATTTGCTGACTCATTCTTTCATTTCCGTGACGGGCAACAGCATGGGCAATTTCGTGTCCCATCACAACAGCCAAACCTGCTTCCGTTTGAGTGTAAGGCAATATTCCGGTATAAAATACAACTTTACCTCCGGGCATACACCAGGCATTTGGAGTATCATCTTCCACCAGGTTGAATTCCCATTGAAAATTAGCTACTCTATCACCCATTCCATTGGCATTCATAAACTCTTCAACTGCCTTTGCAATTCTATCACCACAAGATTTTACCATAGCCACTTTCGCCTTATCCTTCGAAAGTTTATTCTCCTTCAAGAAAGCATCATACTGAGTTAAACTAGTAGATATCATTTCACTTTCAGGGAAAAGATTCATTTGTTTTCGTCCTGTAATTGGCACAGTAGCACAAGCTGCCAAAATCAAGATGAATCCAGATAATAATAAATTACGGATTTGTTTGTTTGTCATTTTATTTGGTTTTTAGTTTTTCTATTTTAAATTTTAATCTTCTCAGCTTTCCTTAAAATATTATTTTTTGCGAGCGTAATTCACTTCTTTTTGTAACTGATCAAGTAATTCCTCAACACTAGTAACGGGAATTTTACAGGTTCTGTTTTTACAAAGATAAAAAGTTGTTTGATTGGGAACATAACGGTTTTTCAACAAAGGCAAATCACTATTGCTTATACTTCCGGCAATTAAGACATTGGGCAAGAAAAGTGATTCAATTTTATGCTTTTGGATAACAGCATCCCCACCAACTACGACCACTTCGTAAGTGGTATTTGTCAACCAGAAAAACAATTGTCCCCAATTGGAATGATAAGAAGGCACCTTTTTCATACGTTCATAAACATTGGCTAACATTTGTTTAGATCGATCAACATAAGCATCATTTTCCAAATAGATCCCCAACAAATAAAGAGATTTTGCCATTGATGAATTTGACGACGGAATTACATTGTCGAGCAGTTCCATTTTTCTGGCAATTAAATCAGGGTCTTCATCAGATGTGTAAAAGAACATTCCCGATTTCTCATCAAAAAAATGAACCATTACCTGTTGCACGAGTTGATCTGCTTTAAACAGATAATCTTCCTTAAAACTTGCTTGGTAAAGTGCAATGTAAGCCTCAATTGTAAATGAATAATCATCTAAAAAGCCGTTTATTTTAGATATTCCATCTTTATAATTTCTGTACAAATGCATTTCTCCTTTTAACAAGTTACTCTCAATAAAAGTTATGGCTTTCTCTGCTCTTTCCAAATAAGCTTCTTCTCCTGTAGCTTTATAAGCATCAACATATGCTTTAATCATCAGGGAGTTCCAACTTGTTAAAGCTTTATCATCCAATCCCGGGCGAATTCTTTTCTCGCGAACATTAAGCAAGTTTTGCGAAGCATTTTTTAATTTTTCCTCAAACTCATTAACCGAAACATCCAATTTTCCGGCAAGTTCCTCTTTGCTGGCCGAAATCATTAAAATATTTCCCTCTTCCCAATTCGCTTTCTCGCTCACTCCAAAATACTCACAAAACCAATCGGCATCCTTTCCTAACACTTTTTCAATTTCCGGTTTTTCCCAAACATAGAATTTCCCCTCAACACCTTCGCTGTCGGCATCCAGTGATGAATAAAATCCTCCATTATCCAAGCTCAATTCCCGATCGACAAATGCCAATGTTTCTTCCACCACTCTTTTGTAATCCGGAATTTTGGTAAGGCTGTAAGCTTCGGAATACAAACTCACCAATTGTGCATTATCATATAGCATTTTCTCAAAGTGTGGCACTTTCCAGATTTCATCTACAGAATATCGTGCAAACCCTCCACCAATCTGATCGTAAATTCCTCCGGCAGCCATTTTGTCAAGAGTTAAAACAACATGGTCAAGGGCAGATTGATCTTTGGTAGCATGATAGTACCTCAATAAAAATTGCAATGAATTTGGCAATGGAAATTTAGGCGCACGATTATTGCCACCTTCAACATTATCGAATTCCTTTTGCCAACTTGTATAACCAGAATTTAAATCGTCATTTTTAAATTGTTTCAATTCCGTTCTCACCTGAATCAATTCATTTACCCGAACTCCTTCAGCAATTTGTCCGGCAACCTTCTCCACTTTTTCTGGTTCGTTGAGCCAAGCATTCTGAATGCCCTGAAGCACCCTATGCCAATCGTTCGGACGAAAATAAGTTCCTCCAAAAAATGGTTTTCCATCGGGCATGGCAAAACAATTTAAGGGCCAGCCCCCACTGCCTGTCATCAATTGTACGGCATCCATATAAATCTGATCAATATCAGGCCTTTCCTCTCTGTCAACCTTAATACAAACAAAAAACTCGTTCATAATTTTGGCTATCTCTTCGTTTTCGAAACTTTCGCGCTCCATTACATGACACCAATGACAAGCTGCATAGCCAATGCTCACCAGTATCACCTTGTTTTCCTTTTTCGCTTTTTGTAAAGCCTCTTCGCCCCAAGGATACCAATCAACAGGGTTATGTGCATGCTGTAAAAGGTATGGGCTGTTTTCCTTAACCAAACGATTTGTATGCTGAACTTTCATTATTTTCTTTTTAGATTGTGAGTAAGGTTCAATTGGAATCATGCCAATCAAAATGATCAGCGTCAATAAAAATGAATATCTTTCCTTTAGGCATAACATCAATTAAAGATATAATTTATTCTTAATGATTCTAAATAAAAAAGCAGCAATACGATAATTGTATCACTGCTTTCCAAACCAATATTATTTTATGGCTCCGTATGGTTTATAATGGGTAGGTAAAAATAGTCACTATGTTGATTTTAGTAGGGAAAAGGAATAAATTTATATGTGCTTAAAGCATTAAGAAACTGTTTAAAATTTATCAAGAGATTTTAATGTTTACTGTTCATGTCTTGCATTTTAACTTTAAGTACTTTAGGCACTTTAAGTATTTTAAGTACTATTATTCATTCACCCAATAAAAATCACATAGAGCCTATTTTATTACTTCTTAGCCACCAACGCTTGCCGAAATTCCATACTCAGCAAATATTTCTTGTGCTCTTGCCAATTCATCCTCACTTGGCATTTCCATATTTTCTACCAAATATTCCGATCCCAATTTTGTATGCTTGTGTTTTCCCACATCATGATATGGAAGTAAATTAACTTCTTTGCGTCTCCAGGGAATTGATGCTAGAAAGTCAGCCATTTTCTCAATTGTTTCCTCATCGGTATTTACCTGTTTTATAAAAGGAATTCGAATGATAAAATCGGCATTGTTTTCTGCCAGCAACTGAATGTTTTTTAATATCAACTCATTATTTACTCCTGTATACTTCTTGTGCACTTCCGATTCGAAAGCTTTAAAATCCACCAGGAACAATTCGGTTCTCTTGGCAACTTCCAATACAATTTCTGATTTAGCAAAAAGAGTGGTATCCACAACTCTGTGAATATCTCTTTCTCCACATTTATCTAGTATTTCAATTAAACTTTTATGATGCATTAAAGGTTCTCCTCCCGAAAAAGTAACACCTCCCTCCGAATGATCGAAAAATATGGTTTCCCGTTCAATAATTCGCATAAGTTCATCTGTTGAGTATACTTTGCCTGACATTTCGATGGCTTTGGTAGGACAAACTAATGCACATTTGCCACACAGGGTGCATTTTTCAATATCAGTAACAATACCTTGCTTTGTAAGTTGTAATGCTGATTCAGGACATACTTCAATACATTTTACCGAGCCAATACATTTCGACTCAGTATACATTTTCTGAACAAAAGGTGAAATACTTTCAGGGTTATGACACCAAACACAAGATAAAGGGCAACCCTTGTAAAAAATGGTTATCCTTATTCCAGGCCCATCATTAATTGCATACCTCTTGATATCAAATATTAAAGCTTTACTCATTTAGAATGATTCATTTTCTGTTCTGTCAATTACCTCTTGCTGCAAATCCTCATTCATATCATTAAAGTAATCGCTATATCCTGCCATACGAACAAGCAAATCCTTATAATCTTCGGGGCATTTTTGTGCTGCCAGTAAAGTTGCGGTATCAACAATATTAAACTGAATATGATGACCGCCTAATGAGAAATAACTCCTGATTAATTTTGAAAGCTTAGCAATATCTTCATCCCGTTTTAACAAGCTTGGTAAAAATCGTTGATTCAGCAAAGTACCACCCGATTTGGTGTGATCTATTTTAGTTAGCGATCGAATTACTGCCGATGGCCCGTGAGTGTCACATCCGTGCGATGGAGAGGTTCCATCGGAGATTGATTTTCCTGCCAATCGTCCATTAGGTGTGGCTCCCATAACTTTACCAAAATAAACATGGCAAGTTGTGGAAAGCATGTTTAAATGAAAAGTTTCGCCTTTGGTATTTGGTTTTCCATCAATTGCCGCTAACAAATCGTTGTATACTTTCACAGCAATATCATCTGCATAATCGTCATCATTACCAAAAAACGGTGTATTATTTAAAATGGTTTGACGCAATACTTCTTCCCCTTCAAAATTGATCGAAACAGCATTAAGAATGGTATCCATGCTAAAGTTGTTGTCTTCGAATACATGTTTTTTTAGCGTTGATAAACTATCGGTAACTGTTCCCAATCCTGTACACTGAATGTAGTTTGTATTGTAACGAGGGCCGGCATTGTAATAATCTCTGCCTCGGGCAATGCAGTCATCGGTTAAAACTGATAGCAATGGTGCCGGAGCATATTTGGCAAACATTCGGTCGATGTAATTGCTCACCCTGATTTTCTGATCAACAACAAAATTCAGTTGCTTCATGAATGCATCATACAATTCCTGATAGGAAGAAAAATTTCGTGGATCACCAGTTTCGATACCTGCCTGTTTTCCCGTTACCGGATCGATTCCATTATTTAAGCTTACTTCCAAAATTTTAGGAACATTCAAATAACCAGTCAACACATATGCTTCTTTTCCAAATGCTCCAACTTCGATACAACCACTACATCCACCCTCACGAGCATCTTCAATGGTTTTACCGTGCCCCAGCATTTCCATGATATAAACATCAGGATTAAATACCGAAGGATATCCATGTCCCTGACGAATTACATTACAACCAGCTTTTAAGAATCTTTCAGGAGTACGAGCACTAATATGAATTGAACTACCAGGTTGCAGAATATGCAAATCTTCAATAATGTCGAGCATGATATAGGAAACCTCACTCACTCCATCGGATCCATCTCTTCTTACACCCCCAATATTGATATTGGTAAAATCGTTGTAAGTTCCGCTTTCGCGAGCAGTAATTCCAACCTTAGGAGGCGCTGGTTGATTGTTCACTTTTATCCAGAAGCAAGAAAGCAATTCTTTTGCCTCATCTCTGCTTAGATTTCCTTCGGCAGTTTCTTTGTTGTAAAAAGGTTCAAGGTGCTGATCGAAATGGCCCGGATTCATCGCATCCCAACCATTTAATTCGGTAATGGTTCCCAAATGCATCCACCAATACATCTGAATGGCTTCCCAAAAAGTTCGTGGCGCATTGGCAGGTACCCAACGACACACCTCGGCTATTTTCAATAATTCAGCCTTTCTAGCCTCATCATTTTCATTCGCTGCCAATTCCTCGGCCAAATCGGCATGTCGCTCCGATAATAAAATCGCAGCATCGCAGGAAATTGCCATTGCCTGTAACTCTTCCAACTTATCGGTTGCTTCTGCATCATTCATATAGTCCAATCGGTCGATATGATCTTGAATATCTTTCTTAAAATCAAGCAGTCCTTTCTTATAAATCTTACCATCTAAAGTAGTATGCCCTGGTGCACGCTGCTCCATAAACTCTGTAAACAAGCCCGCTTCGTAAGCTGCTTTCCACTCCTGAGGCACATGATTAAAAATTCTTTCTCTTTGAGTTCGGCCTTCCCAATAAGGAATTACTTCTTTGGCATAAGTATCAATATCCTCCTGCGAAATGGTGTAACGCTGTAGTTCACGAGTATTTAAAACATTTAAATCATCTATACTATGGCAGGTTAATTCTGGAAAAGTAGGCACTGATTTCGGAGAAGGTCCACGCTCTCCAACAATCAACTCTCCATTGCCAATGTATATGGCTTTCTGCTTGCAAATTTCGTAGAAGGTTTTTGCTCGTAAAACGGGAATGGAATATTTACCGTAGTTTTCTTTGTAAAACTCCGTTTCGATTAATGCACGCTCAATTGAAAGAGAAGGCTCTGTATCAACACTAATTTGTCTTAGTTGCCTTATTCTTTCGTTCATGCCCGGACTTTGCCCGTTGGATTTATCAAAATTACTCCCCGATTTAGCTGTTCTTTGCGGTATGATCTTATCTGCTGTCATTGTTTTTTCTTTTAATCTATTCTACACAATGTAAATGAGTACTGCAAAACGATTCCTTGAACAGGAATTCAGCACTTTAAAATTTAATTATAGTTTGGGCAGGCAATATGTACAGCACATTGCCCAGAAAGGATTAATGGTTTAAGAATAGATAATTAAACAACTAAAAAGTCTGCGGTAACTGCATGTTAAAGTATGATTCACGTACATATCAACATCTTTTGACTGAATCAAATTTACGAAATATTATCATCTGAGATACAAAGCTTCGGGAAATTCTTGTAATCTATAAATGATCTTAACAAATGCTTGCTCTTTTCATGAAAATCATAATCTTTTCACTATCTTACAGCTATCATAAAAAATAATACAATTATGGGATTTGGTGGTTCTGTTCAGGGCATGATTACTTCACTTAAAAATAATGCAAGACCTAAAACTGATATTTTCACAAGAAGTAAGAACGACAAGGATGTTATACATTCAGCTGGAAAACCTCTAAAATATAAAGAGGTTAGCAAACAGGAATTGGAAAAAATCAAAGGTGATATTCGTTTAAGAGCTGAAAACGAAAGAAGAAGAATCATCGGAACAGTATTGTTTATTATCATTGCCTTGGTTCTTGTCGTGTTTTATATGATCAACTAATCCACAATTCATCAAAACTCATGAAATCAAAATATCTAATTCTTTTTTTAGTTACTGCTTTCCTTTTGATTTATGGATGTGCAAAGCCCAAAGAGCCGATTCGATATGAGGAATTGCAATTAACTGAACTATTCAATTATTTCATGAATACTACTGATAGCATTGAAGAACAAAAGCTCATTCAATTTTTGGAAGATTCGATTGTGAAACATCCTGATTGCTTCTTCTTTCCTTATGAATTCATTGACACTATAGCAAATCAAATAAAATTTAAACTGTGCTTTGATTCAAATTTATATGGATTCGATTGTTGTAAAGTAAAACACAGGAATATCTTCTATGTGAACATTGATAGAAACAATCAAATAAGCTCAAGAATAGGAGATAAATTGCAGTTGGATTCAATAAAACATCACTTTAAACATTTCATCCTAAACAAACATGACAGTGAAGAGCTTCCTGAAAAAATAATCAAAATAATCCCACTTTTAGATACTGTTTTTGTAAGTAAAGGAGTATTATATATAAAAACACAATTAATTCCAGATTCAACTCTCAACCGAACCGATTGGCAACTAATTAAAAAGGTGATTAACATCACAAGATCGTCTATCATGAATTTAAGAAACGAAAGTGCTCGCTACTACTTTGACAAAGCTTATCAGGATGTTTCTTTAGAAGAGAAATTGGCATTATGCGAATATCACCCAATTAGAATTTGGTTTTATCCCAATGGATATTATCCCAAACCACCTATTCCTCCGATTCCTATATTGTCAAAGGAAGTGCTTGAAATTCTTGAATTAGTAGATGAAGACGAAGAAGAGTTAGAATTGCTTGAAGACTAATTTTTCCAAACACAAATTCCTTCAAAACATTTCGGCACAATACTTGTTTCTAATGCATGGGAACACTTTTAATTTTATTACAGATGTTAACGAATACGGACACAAAAGTTTTGACCGATTTTGCCAGCAATCCTAATTTAGAGGATTGGTACATTGTAAATGATGTGGTTATGGGTGGAAGATCGGATTCAGGAATTTTTCTGAATGGAAATGATTGTGCTGTATTTAAAGGCTATGTTTCGCTTGAAAACAATGGTGGTTTTGCAATGGTTAAGCATATGTTCGATCCTCTAAACATCGATTCTCATACTAAAATTGTAATGAAAGTGAAAGGCGACGGAAAGAGATATCAGCTTAGGTTAAAATCGGAGAGTTCTCAATATCATTCCTATGTAAATTACTTTTCTACCAACGGAGAATGGCAAGTGATTGAGGTTCCGCTTTCGGAGTTTTATGCAAGTTTTCGCGGCAGAAAATTAAGTTACCCTAACTTTAATTCAGATCAATTATCGGAAATTGCGTTTTTGATCGGAAATAAAAAAGCTGAAGATTTTCAGTTGAAAATTAAATGGATTGCATTGAAATAAGCTTTTAGGTATACTTCATAAATTTCACTATCAATTCAACAATTGTTTTCGAACTTTGTTTTAATGCTTCTCTAATGTCACCAGAAGACATTACATTAGTAAAACCAGGCAATTCTTTCGATTCTTCCTTGCTTAATTTCTGATATCCCATACTCCACTCCGGAAAAGAGCGTTGGTTGATTTTTTCCTCTAATACCTTCACAATATTGGTGTGTCGGTTATCAGTTTGTAAACGATTATACAAGCTTTCTATGATCTCTGCCTCCCCCTCAATTACCTGAATAAATATTTCATCGTTATACAAAAGTAAGCCAGTTACGCCGTTGGCAAAATTCTTTGGCCTGACTTCGTTCAATAATTCATCGAGCTCCATTTCTGAAAGCTTTTTTCTTGAAAAACTTACATATGCAATATGAATTAGATTAGCCATTTAATAAAGTTACATGAACATATAGATTTCGAATCAAGGGTTGAACTATAGCTGCCTCAGATTTACAATCTAAGGTAAAGTGAGCAAGAAATTTATAATTTTACGTGTCCGAGATGAGATAAATATCTCAAACTCCGCATCCGGGAATTCGAAATTCCCGGGAACAAAGGCTTGCATTTGAATAATTACACTTGTTTTTTCATGATATTTTCAACTCTTGATTCGCATATAGAATAGACAATAAAATGTACAAATGGTTTTCTGTACTTTAACAAAGCATTAACAATCAGCAAGTATTAATATTTGGACAAAAATAAACATCTTTAAAAAGGTTAAAATTTTAGATTTAACTTGTTCAAACGAATTAAGGGGTGAGATATTCTCTGAATACAGAGGTTTTTCTTACTTTTTACCTCGCTCCTAGTAAGGATGAAAACGAAAAAGCCTTGATCATTCTTTAGAGCTTGAGGTAAAATCAAGTTTTTTTCTACTTGAAGTAATCACCTCTTGGTTTGCATTACTCATTAATAACCTGAATTCGCTAAAAAATATGATCATAGCTTGAATTGATTTTGAGTAGAAATTTTCTCAATTTTTCCAAGGAATATCGGGATATTTCAAGGGAAATCAGGTTAATAGTTTATTCACTAGAAAGCATTATGAGGAATTTATTAGAGGAAATAAGGCAGTGCAAAGTTTGTGAAAAATATCTGGTTAATGGAGTTAATCCTGTTCTTTCTGCGCATGCCAAAAGTAAAATTGCAATTATCGGACAGGCTCCCGGAAGTAAGGTACACAGCAGTGGTATTCCCTGGGATGACAAAAGTGGAGAAAGGTTACGTGAATGGCTTAATATTGATAGGAAGACTTTTTATAACAATGAAATTTTTGCAATTATTCCAATGGGTTTTTGTTATCCCGGCAAGGGAAAATCGGGTGATTTACCTCCTCGTAAAGAATGTGCTCCATTGTGGCATGAAAAATTATTCGATAAAATTGAGCATCTCGAATTAATTGTATTGATAGGAAGTTATGCACAGGCTTATTATCTGGGAACAAAAAATAAAAAGACCTTGACTGAGACTGTAAAAAACCATTCTGAATACCTGCCAAAATTCATTGCATTACCTCATCCTTCGCCAAGAAACAATATCTGGCTAAGGAAAAATGACTGGTTTGAAAAGGATGTTTTGCCTGTTTTACGTGAAAGAATAACAAGTGTAATCTCAAAAGAGTATTTACTGTAAATTAAAATCATGAAAATTAATTTAAAAGAGAGTTTTGAAAAAATCAGCAATTATTTTTCGCCAAAAGTAATTGGAGAAGTAAACGATGCTTATGTAAAAATTGCCAAAATAAAAGGCAACGAAGTACCTTGGCACGATCATAAAAACGAGGATGAGATGTTTTTAATAATTGAAGGAAGTCTCGTGATGGAGATTGAAGGATTAGAGCCATTTGGCATGAGTGAAGGTGATTTGTATGTAGTTAAGAAAGGCGTTAAGCACAGGGTTTCATCGCAATCTGAATGCAAAATCATGCTAATTGAAAACAAAACAACAGCCCATACCGGAGATGTAAAATCTGATATTACGAAAGACATAAAGGATCAGCTGCAATAATATTTGGTTTTATATGATTTTGGGTGAGTGAATAATACCGATTGTATAATGAAATGCGCCTTACCCTCGTTTCACTCGAAAGGCTCAACCATTATTACATCGGCGCTATACCAAATACATTGTATAGCTCACTTCATTTTCAAAATGGTATAAATAGTACTTAAAGTGCCTAATATTTTTGCCTTTTTTACGAGTATCTGCAATATGAAACATCTACCTTTGTTGCCAATACTCCACAAACAGTTGCAAAATGAAAAAAGAAGGAAGTACTTACGGCATATTCCTTATGATTTTATCGGTTATAGCTTTTGGTATTATGGCCAGTTTGGTACGAAGCATGTCTCATGTAAGTACTTACATTACTGTTTTTGTACGTTTTGCTATTGGTGTTGGAATTGTTGGCATATTGGCAATGATGCGAAAAATTGACCTTAAATTTGTTCGCAGCCCTTTGCTTCTGCTTCGAGGAATTACCGGCACCGTATCGGTTGCTTTGTTCTACTTGGCCATTGTTAAAATCGGGATGGGTAAAGCATCGGTTTACTCCTACTCTTATCCTTTGTTTGCCTCGCTTTTAAGTGCCATTGTTTTAAAAGAGAAAATACAAACTACCAAATGGTTGATGATGCTTTTGGCATTAATTGGCATTGTTTTGGTCTCTTTTCAGTTTACCAAAGCAGGTAACTGGAGTTTTGGTTGGTTCGATTTTTTAGCCATGCTAAGTGCCGTTACCAATGCCATTTCCATTCTAATTGTAAAAAAACTACATGGTACCGATAATTCTTACGCTATCTTTTTTGCCCAATCAATTGTTGGTTTTTGGTTGTTTCTTGTTCCTGCCAATTTGCCCGAACTTACCGGTCCGGTTACAAGCAGTTATGTTTTAATACTTATTGGCTTGGCATCGGCTTGTGCTCAATTGCTAAATACGGAAGGGTACCGACATGTTTCTATTGCAACAGGATCGCCGTTTCACATGTTGATTCCAATTGTGAATGTAATAATTGGTGTATTTGTTTTTAATGAGGTATTCAGTACGCAAGAAATAATAGGTTCATCATTTGTGGTTATGGCTTGCCTGGGCATTTTACGATTAAATAGTCGTATGCAAACCCAAGTAAAGCACATTTAAATATACTTGCGCGTGTGAATCAAGGGTTGAAAATATAGTTTAAAAAACAATAGAAAGGTTTATTTTAGGAATTCTTCCCTTTTAGAGCCTGTCCCGAGAATCGGGAGAAGATGGCGACAGCCAGAAGGGGATATTTTTGATTATATTGTTCTTGTTTCATCCTTTTCCCTTCGGGATTTTGTTCACAATAAACTCAATTTTCAATTGTGCTCACGAGCTCCGCTTCGCTACGGTTCCCCAGAAGGGAAAAACTCAACTTAAAAAAGTGATAAAATTCATTATAGTCTAATCAATACAATTAAGCCTTGATTGGCATTACTTCGCTCCACAACATTACATCGGCAAGTAAAAGTAAATGCCCAAACCATTGGTAAATAGAATATTTCCATAAAGAGAATGTTCAAGAAAAACGGCATTTAATGATTTGTTGCGAAGATAAGTATACGAGAAGATTAAGCTTCCGACAAAGGTAAAAATAAGTGCCAGCCAGTTACGGAAAATGATATGAGCCATAGCAAAACAAAAGGCGTTTATAAGGAGCATAATCAAAGGGTTTCGGAACAAAATTTTATATCGGTGATAAAAGAAAGCCCGAAATATAAATTCTTGTGTATATGCCGACCATATTGGGTAGCTTACAATTACAAATAGCCAAATCCAGAAATTGTTTCTTGGCAAGTGAAAAAATACATCGGCTCGAAATACATATACCCAAATAGAGGTTATGATCAAGAGTATTGAGCCTTTCAGCAAAAAATCCTGCCAGGGATAATCTCTTTTAATTCTAAATATTTCGCGGTCGAAATTCTTATCCTTGATAATTATAAACAAGCAATAAAGAAAAACAAGTACAAGCGGAATGGCTTTGTGAACCGGAATCATTTCAAAGTAATACAACAACGGTAATCCGACAAACACAAATAACATTTCTATCCACAAATACAATTTCTTCATAACACCCCAAATTTTAAAGAATTAACAAGAAGGAACGACAATAAAGGAAGATTTTCCTTATTAAGATTCGTTCTATATAATTTACAAAAAAAGGAGCAGTTTTGTTCTAAAAGAGCCCCTGAAATTTAGGAATGTTATGATTTTATTGACAAATGAAAAATTGTCTGTAAAAAGTTTGTTTTTTTGATGATCAATCGATCTTAAAACATGTCTAATATGCACTTTTAAAAGATCAATTCACATCATTATTAGATCGTGCTTAAGAATTTCTTTTTTGTGCTCTTCTTGCCGCTACAATTAATAAATATCCGACAATTACCGGGCCATATGCCACAATATGATATCCCTTAAGATCGAACCACTGCAAATAGGTTCCTAAAGTTGCAGTTCCACCAATAATCATTAATGCCCAACCAATTAATCGCAATTCTCTTGCTTTCAATTTTCCTGCTTTTTTTACGTCTCCCGAAAGAATTTTATTGTCAATTTCTCTCACAACGCTTTTAATGGTACTCTCATCAATATTTTTGTCTTTCATTTCTTTTCTGATTTGAGAGAAATCCATCCCCTCAATCTTCTTTGCGTGATAAAAATCGACTAA
>JAOARS010000089.1 GCA_025210415.1 Marinifilum sp.
GTCCGGTTCTTTCGCAGAATATATCATATTGAGAAAAGCTTACTTCATATTTTCCAATATAAAAGTCTTCTAGCACTACCTTATGAAGAGGAAGTTCATCTTCGTTACAACTCCTCATACTCTTATCGCATCCCATCTCAAATACTCCCCCGTTAATCTCAATCATTTCGATATGCAAATTTGATGCTTATTCAACGTAATCCACGTTTCGTTTTCTCAATATAACACAAGATGATAATGAGAGTAAAATTAATATTATACTTATAAAAAGCTTATTTATTGGTCTGTCTTTAATTGTTTTATTTAACATCTTAATTTTAAAATGAATTACATGGCCTAGGAGAAGATTAATATAGGCGTTAAGCAAATGGTGGATAAGTTTAATGAGATAGATTAAAAATATAATTCAAGGATTAAAAATCTAATCCCTGAATTACATGAGCAACTGCTTAATTAGAATAAAATATGTTGGACATTCCAAATTGATCAATAGGATTTAACAAATGTATTTCCTGCATCTTTTTCAGAATTGAAGAAATCGGATAGTAACTAAATTCCTTAATGTTACAATCATTGGAATCAAAATACGATTGTAAGTTAAATGATTTAAAAATTTTGCTTGGGTCTTTCATATCACCTATTACTTCAAGAGTTAAGTCTTTTGAATATAATTTAGATAACATGATAAACATTTCATTTTCATTCTTATTTTGCATTTTTGAGAGCTAAATAATCTTTACCCCCTCTTCTTTCCTTTTTATTTGCTCACGCTGCGAGAAAACCTAAAACCTAAATCCTAAATCCCACCGAGAACAGGAAATACCTTTCCTGCAGCGATTTGTTGCTTACCGTTTGGGCGTAATCAGTATTGTTGATAAAGCTCATATCTTTCTGATCTAACAAGTTGTGACCTTCAATTTTAAAGTTTATGCTCTTGGTTTTATTGTAGAACTGTATGGTGGCATTCAGTTTTTGGGTGTAATTGCTTCTGTTGCTTAGCATTGGAATATGATAATCGTAATTCACACGGGTAATAAAGCGATCACTGGGCTTGTAAATCAGCAGGGCATGTGCATTCACATTCTCGTTGGTAATGGGATTAGTCTGCTTGGAATCATATTTCGATTTGCCGTAAGAACCACCCAATCCAAAAATAAACGGGCCTATAAAATTGGTTTCTATGCTAAAGTTATGATTCCATATTTTGCTTTCGTTTTTTCTTAAAGCTGCACTGTTTACACTGTTGTAATATTCTCCAATGCCATAAGAAGAGCGCCAGCTGACTGTCGAATTCAGAACTCCTACAAATTTTCGCAGGTTTCCACTGTAGTCGTAATTTTTAGTTCCTTGGTTGCTTAAAAAGTAGGTGGTATAGCTTACATCCTGAGAAATATCCAGTGCCGACTGCATAGCTTTGTTCGCATCCTTATACGAGAAACTCAGTCCTGCCGAAAAATCGTTCAGCATATCTCTATAGCTGTACGAGAAATTAAAGCTTTGCGATGTAATGGCATAAAAGCTCAGTTGGTTGCTTTGCAGGGAGCGGTTCGAAACCATAATAAAGTTGGTGAACAATTTGCCTTCCTCCGGATTGGACTGGCTGCGCGATGTTCTGGTGTGCAGTTCGTGATACCGGTTAATTTTATATCTCAGGCTTAATCCCGTGTTCAGTAAGAATTTACTGTTGCTCTTTGGATTGGCTCCTCCATTTTCCTTGTAAGAGTAATCGTACAATTTTGCTCCCAATGTAGGGCTTATCTCCATGTCTTTATAAGTCAATCTATAGGATACTTTCAAATAAGGAATTAAAGTTCGATAATCTACCTTGTTGCTGTATCTTTCCTGTGTTTCGTTCTGTATCAGTTCCGATTTCAGACTCTTGTCGTGATAATCCACTCCAAACTTCAGGTTAATTTTAGAATTGTTATTGATTTTGTGATAGTAGTATCCCGATAGTTTAGCACTCTCCTTTTTCGAGTTGATATTCTGAAAATTGCTCACACTATTCTCCAAGCTGTTGTTGTCAAAGTTAATTCCTGGCATCACATACAACTTTTCCGGTGTTTCGTTAAAGGCAAAGGTGGCCTGCAACTTTAACACATTTTTGTCGTTTATTCTTCTCACCAGCTTTGTGCTGTTATACAGATAAAACTCTTTCGATCTGCTCGATAACTCTTGATCTGCCCCATTTATAATTCCTGCTTGGCTATTGGTATTTTTCAGGCGGGTATACTGTAAGGTATTCTCAAGGGAGTTCTTTCCAAAGTAGTTCTCCAAATGTACATCGGCATTAAAATATCGCGGTTTGTAGCGCTTCTTATCTTGCTGTTCTATCACGATGAGATTATCCGAATCGGTAGTGATAATACTTTTGAAAGATTGTTCCTGTAGGGAGCGATCGTTGAAAAAGTTCAGGTTGGCTCTTATTTTCAAGGTTTTGGTAATGTGAGGAACCAGATTTAAACTCCCGAAAAAATTGCTGTTTTGGTCGCTTTGCTGTGCCTTAAACAAGGAATTTACCGAGGAACTTTCTAGGAAAGTATTGGTTTTGGTTCCACTGGTTCCCGATCCGGCACCCAACAACATTAAATGTCCCAAAGGGTTAAAATGGTTGGCGCCCACATTCATTCCCAAATTGTTGTAGCTAAATTGGTTGTATGCTTTCAGCATTTTGGTGATTACAATTCCGGTATGGTTGGCATAGTAACGCTCTTTATGACCATAACCTAACTCCATATTGTTAGCAATGGAAACGCCTTTTTTAAATCTCAAGCGAACCGCCACTTTATCACTAATTTCAACACCCTGTGTTAAGGAATTGCGTGAATAATTCTCAATGGCTTCTATTCCTTTAATGTCTTCGGCCTTTATATTCTTACTACCAATGGTGTAGGCTCCTCCAAACAAATCATCATCTTCCAGAAGCATAGTGATTACATCTTTGCCTTTGAATTTAAAGAGTCCATCGCCTTTTATTTCCATTCCGGGCAACTTTTTAATTATATCTTCCACTACCTGTTCGGTACCGTTCATGATGTTTTGCAGATTAAAAATAGTAGTATCCTTCTTGATTCTTACCCTAGGCTTGGCCTTTACTTCCACCTCCTGCAAGGCTTCCATTTTTTCGTCCATCACGAAAATGAAGTGGTAGAACTCTTTATCGGGATGAACCTCCAACAGCTGCTTCTTTTTCTTGAACCCCATCTGGTTGACTTTTACCGTCAGTTTGGGAAGTTCGGTGGTATATTCCAAGGTAAATTTCCCCTTGCTGTCGACAATGGTAAAGGCCAAAATGTGTTCATTTTCATCGGCGGTGGTGATTAAAATATCAGCATGTGTTAATATATTGCCGTTTGCATCTTTTATCTGCCCGGTAATGGAAATATTTTGCTGGGAAAAAACAGGACCGCACAATAGCAATGTGGTAAGTAGTAGAATTACTTTATTCATATTGGAAGTTTGAAATTGTAAAATAATGATTCTATTTGCGTAATTTTCTCTTACTAGTAATCCTTTTATTTATTTCATTCTTCACCATTAATTTTGTCTCCACGATAATCTCAACCTTCGCTTTCAGTTTTTTCACTTTCGAAATTGTTTTTTTCCCCTTCAATTGATAGACTTTTTTTCTTATCCCATAAATTCTTAAAATGAGAATTTAGCCTATTACACTCAAGAATAACTTCTATTCTAGGCATACAGAAAACAAATTTCGAATCAGCAATATTAGCCCTTGTATTATTAGCTTCCCTTCTTTGAGCCATTCGACTAATTTTAGATTTGTATAGCTCTACGAACTCTTCCCAATCAATAAACTCGTGCTTAGAAAAAGGATTTTTCGGTTCATCACCATCCTTTATTTTTAACTCTGTAGCATATATATGTGTAAAATCATCAATCGATTTTACTTCCATTATAACTCCCGGTAATCCATGGAATTTCCATGGAGCAACCTTAAATGGTAGCTCTGTTGTAAACCAAGCAACATAATCTCTTCCTCGATAGTGAGTTGTAGCTTTTCTACAATTATATCCCAATATTGTTCTAGTACTATCTACTAATTTCCAATGGAACCCATTCAGCTTTTCTTTTACATGCATATTAGGGTTTAGTTCCAGATAATACAGTTCATTTTTCTCAAAATCTTTAAAAAATGAATATGATTTTATCTCGTGATTATCCTCAAATGAATAACCACCCGTACTTTTATTAATTACTACCTTTTCCCCCCCCCAAACATCTTCGGTAATGCTTAAACATGAATTTTGTGTTCCAACCACCTTTATCTTAGAAGAGATTACATTGGTAAAATTATAAGTATGATTTTCATACGTAATTTGAAGTTGTTTTTGTGAAAAAACAATAAAACTATTCAACATTACAATTGTTAGTAATACTACTCGCATACTTTAAATAAATTTAAGTGAATTTAAATATATCAACTGTAACTTTTATTATCAAATTGTTTTGTAAAAAATATTCCACATCCAACTCTTGATGCAAAAGGGTACAGTTGATATAGTTCAATAACTATTAATAGACAGGTATACAAGCTCCATTACTATAATTAAATATGCTCCCTCCACCGCGAGCCAACAAAAAATCTACCGCATACACAAAATCATATGTAGAAAAATATGGCATAATACATATATAATCAAGATTGACTTCATATATTCTATAAGCTCCTCCATATGCAAGCACTTTATTACTTGACATATAGATTGAAAACATAGTTAAACACGCAATTAAAAATAATTTAATTTTCTTCATAATAGTAAAATTTTAATAATTAATAATAAACACTTCTAGCCTTGAAGTACGATTATCAACTACTACTATTGTAGTAAAGTTGATGTAATATTTTTATGAGCAAATATTTTTTGTAACTGTAAATTCAAATTATACTCTTCACTTTTTACCATTTTAGGCTGTCTTAAGGCCTTCGCAATGATTCTTCCCTCTTTGTCAATTAGGTAGTAATATGGTATTCCTGCGTGGGCATATTCTTTAATAATGCTTGAGCAGTCATAGCCTATGCTATCTCGATACTGCAACCATGGCAAAGCTTGTTTATCAATCGCATTTAACCACTTCTTCCTATCTGTGTCGAAGGAAACACTCAAAATTTCAAAATCTTTCTGTCGATATTTCAGATACATTTCCAACATGTTTGCCTTCTCATCAACACAATAATCACATGAACTTTTCCAAAACTCTACCAATACGATATTTCCCCTTAGGTCGGAAAGTCTCAAAGAGTCACCATATGTATCTGTTACGGTAAAATCGGGAGCCAAATTTCCAACTTGTAAGTTACCTTCCAATGCATATGATTCTCTTAAATATTTATAGGTAGAAGTATTTTGTAATTGATCTCCTATCAAGGGCATATATTGACTCATGTTTTCGAAATTTGGCTTTTCATTACCCAACAAATAAACGTAACACAATAGGTAGTCCAACCCAATTGTAGTATTCGGGTTTTCTTTTACAAATTGCAAAACAGCTTTTTGTTTCTTCAGGATTACTTTCGTGACTTTGCTTTTTCTTTCATCAATAAATGCTATTTCTTCCTTTTTACTTACTTTTAGGTTTTGTCGCAATTCTCCAGACTCTCCCTTCATCAATTTTCTGGTGTATTCCCTTAACGAAATACCATATATCTCTTTTACTTTTCTCTTACTCCACTTCAAATAAGTTAAATATGAATTATTAAACTCTTTAATTTTAGGATAATCCCAGAAAGAAAAATATTCTTTATTCAGCTTACTTCCACTATAAGTAAAAGGATTATAACCAAGCATATATTTATCAGCTCTCAACTCTTTTACTTCAGCCTCAATTTTTTGCTCGCAGCTATCAAGCATGAAAACCAATTCTTCATTGTCATTAATATTTCTCAAAGTATACAATCCAGGTTCTTCAATGCGACCGTTAATTTTAAGTTTCCCATTTTTAAACTTTAATCTGGTAAACATTTTAGGATTTATTTCACCTGTCCTAAAATCTATTGTGGCAACACCAATCCCAGGCTCTAAACTTGAAAAAACCCACAAATAATCTTTATCCTCTTCCAAACCATTCAGTTTGATCTCTAAACTAAAATTTGGGTTCTCTACTTTGGTTTGGTATGGATCTTCCTTTAAAAACAGAAAGTAAATAGCGAGGTATGCTATCAATCCTACTAAAACTATATTGAGTATTCTGTCTTTCATTTTCCTGTTGATCTTATATCAAGGGTAAATACTTCGCTTAATTGGTATAATTTGTCGTTCCGGATTCTTCTCTAGGGGATTCTTAAAATTCTTTGATAGGTTGTTTTATTTCAACAATTGTTTTATCTGCATTGAAAACAAAACAACTTTGTGTGTTCCCTATTATAAAAACTACTGTATTAAAATCAATTTCTTCCAATGTTTTGTGATGGTTTTCTGTTTATTACTATTGATTTTTCAATGCGATTTTTTTGTTTGGCTATTCACCTATCTTCTCAAATTTTAATGTTTTCAGAAGTTTTTGAATATCACTGCCTGGCCTAAAAACTACCTTTGCACTTTTAATACTTTTGGCACTAACATCATCATTTTTTTCTTCACCATTGCTACTAATGCTTACTCGCAATGCTCCAAGTTCGCCAAGCTGAACTACCTGCCCGTCAGCAAGATATTTTTGCATTACTTTCACCAACAAGTATAAAACTGCACGTATATCACCTCCACTTACTGTACTCGAAAACTCTATTAGTTCGGTTAAATCTTCGAGTGTTTGTGTGCCCGTTACATTTGCCGAAGCATAATATTTTTTTACTCCTCCACCAGCTACACCCGGTTGCCCTCTTTGAATTACTTTGTACTTAATTGCCATTATTTAAATTTTATATTGTGTATGCGTTCGTAAATCGATAGTTATATTTTTTGTAACCGATAACTATTGATTGACAAATGGATACTTATCGGTTTTGCCTTCCTTAATATACTTTACAAGCATAAGCTGTATTATAATTATTTTTGGCATGGTTTTTCTGGTACTCTACAGGTATATTTTAATACGCTTTCCATCAATAATTACATAGTAATACTCTCTTTCATCCCCACCTTTTACTTTTGATAATTCGTATTGATTTAATTTTTGGAATGCTTCTTTATTTTTGATCTTTTTCATGGTTTTAAATTTTGAGGTAATTAAAACTGTAATCTTTCTTCTTCGAATTTAAACCATAATTTCCTAATAAATGATGAGCTTTATAATCAAGATTGATGAGCTTTCTCAATAGTTTTCTCATCGAAAAACATCAAATTTAATTAGACAAATACAATACAAATAGCTCAAAAAACAAAGAAAACTCATTTGCAATTAAAGTTTTAAACATCTATCAATCTTACATTTACACACAAGTTAACAAAATAAATCGCACCTCTATAAGTTGGTTATTTTAATTCTCACATTACGATGAGATTGCATATTGAATTTGATGAGAAAACTCTCTTGCATTAATGAGAAAAGGGGTGTGTTTTTTTTAAAAATTATGTATTTTAGAATCATTCCAGATAAAAAGTATATGTTTTTTTACTAAAAGAAGTATATCTTTATTTTATGAAAAGCAAACTATTTCAAAGACTATTTGCACTAATGTTGTCGGTACTTGCAGTGCTTATTTTCTCGCAGTTTATGTGGCTGCAACAACAAATGAAACAGGAAAAACTAGCTTTCCGATCGAAACTTGAAATGAGCTTGGAAAGTATGCTAAATTTTCATGCCCTACAAGGTTATACTACTCCTGACCCACAAAAACCGAACACAGCCACAATTACCATTGAAGAAACAACAGAAGAAATAGACACTACTCATCAGTTGGGCAGCATTGAAATTAGCACCAAGAAATACAGTCAAAACTTCTCTCTTCACAAAGTATTTGAAGCTACATTTATCAACATCAGTTTAAAAAGAAAAAAAATACAACTAAAAGTTATCGACTCTTTGTTTCGAAGCAATTTTACAGGATTGGAATACATCAAATGTTACGACATGCAGCTGTCTAAGAATGGTGTAATTGTTGATTCCTGCCAAACAAAAAATACAATTCCAAAAAACGCTCCGGAAACAATACAGATACAAATTCCACTCGGCACAAAAGAAATTTATGTTTTTACTGCCAATTTCAAGCTAAGAACTTTACCATTCTTACGCTTGATGTTCTACTCGCTAAGTATATCAGGCATTGCTGTTATTCTGGTTGTCCTTTTTATGTTATGGATGCTGGTTAAATTGCAGCAAAAAATAAACCAACTGCAATGGCGCGAACAGGCCATAAGTGGCATTGTACACGATTTAAAGTCTCCCATATCATTCACCTATACTTTTTTAGATTATCTGGCCAACAAAGAACAGTCGCCCTCAACGCTAAAACAATTAAGTAATGCAAACTTAAATATCTCCAAACTAAGCAATAAAATAGAACTGATTTTGACCTTGTTTCGTGGAAAGAAAAAGAAAATTATTATGAAAGTGGAAACTTATCCGCTTGCAAAAAAATGTGAAGAATTGTTGTCGGAATTGAATGTTATTTACCAGAAAAAACAAGTAAAATACACTATAAATATTCCCGAAAATTTAAACATTTGGGTTGATTCTTTGTATTTTGAAATGGCATTGCGAAACCTACTCGACAATGCCTTTAAATACTCTAATGCTTCTGTAATAATAAATATCACAACTAAAACTGATAAAAAGAAACTTTACATTTGTATTAAAGATTCAGGAAAAGGCATAAGTCCAAAAGAACAGAAGAGAATATTTCGTGAATTTTATCGTTCTGATAAGAATACAAAAGGACATGGTATTGGATTATCGTTCAGCCAACAAATAGTAAAGGCACACAAGGGAAGCATTAAATTACAAAGTAAAATTGGGGAAGGCAGTACTTTTTGTATTGTTTTACCAACAAAAGCAGTGAATAATGAACAATAAAGCTTACTATAGAAATTCTTCCCTTTTAGAGCCTGTCCCGAGAATCGGGAGAAGATGGCGACAGACAGAAAGGTGTATGATTGTATTTTTCTCTTGAAAATACTACAATTGATTCATCATGATCAATATAATTATTACAACTCTTGATTCACAAAAACAGTAAATAGTAAAAAACCCGACAACCGACAACCGACAACCGACAACCGACAACTGATAACTGATAACTGACAACTAACAACCGAAAACCAACAACAAATTAAAAAATGAAAGTAATATTTGTAGATGACGATATTAGTTTAGGCAATTTTGTAAGTGGTGTACTGGAGGCCGATTATAGCTATAAAGTACATTTCCAAAATACTACAATAGGAATCAATCATGTTATTGAAAATTTTGCTCCTGATATTATTATTTTAGATGTGGAAATTGGTGCAGAAAATGGAATTGAAACAGCAAAAGATATTGTTGCCAATTATCCTAAAATACCAATATTGTTTGCATCCTCACATACCGAAGAAAAATTTATAACCCGAGGAATTGATGTTGGTGGAAATGCTTACATTCCAAAACCTTTATCCATTACTGTTCTTGTTTCCTATATTAAACGCTATGCATCCAATAAGCAAAAAGAAGAATTCTTAATCGTATCTGATTATAAA
>JAOARS010000090.1 GCA_025210415.1 Marinifilum sp.
TCAGTTCGCCGCCTTATTAATGCAGATGAAAAACTCGTCCCAAACTCAAAATCGATAATGAAAGAACTCGAAGATTTCTATACAACACTCTACAAAAACCGAGAATCAAGGGACTGCGACCGACGCTTTCAAGATTTTTTAAATGGCGATGATATTCCTAAATTAGGCGACGATCAGAAAAATCTATGCGAAGGATTTTTGTCAAACAACGAGTGCTTTAATGCTCTGTCTAAATTCCCAAATGGAAAAACACCTGGAAATTAAACGACGGCTTAACACCTGAATTCTACAAGAAATTCTGGAATCTGCCCGGCCATCTAATGACTGATTCCTTGAATTATTCTTATATACATGGTGAATTATCTAACTCGCAAAAGCAAGCAATAATAAGACTCATTAAAAAAAAAAGGAAAAGACGTTACATCAAGAACTGGCGACCCATTTCTTTATTAAATGTCGACACTAAAATTGCTTGGAAAGCTCTAGCATTGCGATTGGAATAAGTATTGCCTTTTGTCATTAATGAAGACCAATATACGTACGTCAAAAAAAGAACTATTTTTGATGCTATCCGGTCAATTGACGACATCATGGAATATACGAGGATTAACCAAGTACCTGGGTTAATGGTCGCAAAAGTTGTATCACAAACAATGGTTTCTCGTCATCGATGTTTAAAGTCGAAAGAGGTGTTAGACAAGGGGATCCGTTGTCGCCATACCTCTTCATTATAGCTCTGGAAATTCTTCTAATCAAAATTCGAAACGATCCTTGTATCAAAGGCATTAAGATAGATAACGCGGAGGTTAAACTCGCTGCGTTCGCCGACGACTTGACAACATTTTTACATGACAAAGGCTCCTTAGAACACCTGTTTAGTACTCTAGAAGCATTCGAAGGGTGTTCCGGCTTGAAATTAAACAAAGACAAAACGGAATCTTACTGGCTTGGTAGTAGCCACAATTGTAATAAAAACTTGAATATAGAAACGGTGAACAAGCCTATGAAAATTCTAGGAATTTATTTTACCTATAATTCAGGTCTGAAAAACGAATTAAATTTCGATGCAACTTTAAAATCTTTAAAGTGGTACTATGATCAAAAAGTCACCTTACCTTTTCTTTTCATATTTCGAAAGTATGTATTGTAGGTATCTACCACGCCAAATTTTAAGCTTTGACTGCGACGGGAAGTCTGACTTTTTTAACCACGAATTCTCGATTCGGTTGCCCGCCATTACTCAATTCAAAAATGGCCGAGTTCAAAAGAGAGAGTTGGGTCGAGGGAGGAAGTGACGTCATCCAATCAAGACATCAAAATAAACGTGGCTACTTTAGTATGCAGAAGAGGAGTGTGAGCTGCGCGTTCGTCGTGTTTTTCTGTGTAAGTTTGCCTTGGGAAAGATTATGCCGTCTAGTCGTTGTGTTGTGCAGGGTTGCAGCAATACTTCCAACCCTAAAGCGGGAATTTCGCTCCACAATTCCCCTGTAATCCCAAGTTTTAGAGCTCAATGGAAGAGATTCGTCTCCGCTCACCGGGCAAACTTCGATCCTCCAGGCCGTTTTGTCGTTTGCTCGGAGCACTTTACGGAGGATTGTTTCGCCAGGACGATTCATGTCGGAGGTTCGATGAAACGTCTCCAGCCATTTTCTGTTCCGACAATATGGAAGAAGAAGGATAAAGAGCCGACTTCTTCAAGCCGTGACCGTCGAATGGTGAGTGTTTTCCATATGGTATTTCGCGGGTAAATTGACCTGTGCATACTTTTCAAGAATCTTATTTTTCAGCATGATCTTTCAGTACTTTATAAGACTTATTATCGGTTAAGTAAACTAACAGTTATAATTTCCTTGGTTTACGTTTTATCTCTACTTCAAAACTAAACTCTAAAGCGTGACGTTTTTATATCCTGTATGGCGTAAAGCAGTCGATGTTTTATGCGGTCCTCCACGTGCAGCGCAGCGACTATCTTCCGGCTCGGGTTATTTTAGTTCAATTTAGTTCGATCATTTACTTAAAGCAAACTCTTCATGACTATAAATTATTTTTTATGTTTCCTTTTTTTTTGAAACCCGTATTTAGTGTATTTTTGTTGTTTTCTCTGAAGCTATGATTTGCAAGGTGTGAAAATTTGACACCTCTTTTCTATCATTCTTTTATCTGTTAGATTATAAATGAACTTCTCTCTTCGACCAGCGAAATCGACCAGCCTACGGAGACGGATGAGGTGAGTTTATCAAGGGTGAATGTCTAAAATATTGCTTGCCCATAATGGGAGCTAAAAAGATTAATTATTCTTTTGCAGTCAAGTTCTTCCCAACTCTGCCAACCTGGTCCCTCAGCACAGCCTGAGACACTTGCAGAAGCAGAACCTGTTCAAGTGGAAGTGAGTAATTATCCCTAAAACCGTAAATTATTGTGGAAAAATGGCCTATTATCTTGGGTCACTATCCTTGTAACAATCCTTGCATGATGTTATCCTAGCCACTCTACAAATTTTCTCTTTTCTTATTGTATAGGCTGTACCATCTCTACAGTTACCAGAACAAAATTTAGAATTTCAGCCACATCGTGATGTACCTGACACAATTGAACAGGTAGATTATTTTAATTTGCTTTACCATAATCAGGAACAAGACTAACAATATATGGGTAGATTTTCAGCTTATAAAAGCCCTTTTTTGTTGTACAGGCTGATCCATCTGATATACATGTGACAGTACCAAATATGGAATTTCAGTTGCATGATGAGGATGTTACTGTTGAAGAGGTAGAAAGTTTTGGAATGATGTCAAACCATTGATTAAAGTAAACATAATATTATTGTTTGCTGTGTCTGAAAGTGTGAGACTTGTTAAAGGTAGTTTCTAAAATTCTACTTGGCTTTCTCAATTTAATATCCTAAGAAATTAATTATGTTCTAACTGTATATAGCCTGGTGCATCTCAGCAATTTTTGTCAACACCCTCAATGAAAGAAGCAAATTTGGAATGTTCATCCCATCAAGGTGTTGGTGATGCAAGTGAACCGGTATAATTTATTTCTTTTTTGTTTTCAGAAAATAAGCAGTTACATGAAATGGTTGTTATTAAAGCAGACATGACTGATTCTCATTTGTAACTTGCTATATTTTTTTTATTGGAAAGTAATAATTATTATTTGTTTGTCTTCTTTAGACTGCTGATCCCAAACTTCCAAAAAAATGTCCGTCTTGTAAAGTTCTAAAAGATGAAGTAGCTAGTTTGAAAGGGAAGGTGACTAGACTTCAGAAGCGAATATCTACAAACCAAGAGCAATGGGTGGAAACCTTCCGGGAGATCCATCAGCAAAAGCAGCTCCTTATGGTGAATGCTGGTAAGTTCTAAAAAGATGTTTAACGCATGACTTTGTGAATTTATGGGTGCACTCAGTTCATATCAATAACTTGGAGCTCATTGGTACAATATCATATCATTTAATTTGTAGAGACCCAAACACCAGATGATATTCCTCCCTCACAGAACAGTGAGAAAGCTTCCAAAAATGTGAATGAAAATGAAATTGATGAGACACAAGAACTGCCTGATGACTTCCTGTTTCCAGAACAGCAGGATGGTAAAGAAAGTTACGATGAAGACCCCACCTGGACTCCTGAGGAAATTGACCGGGCATATGAAACACTTAAGGAAGATGATGATAGCGTACAGGCAAATGCAAATCCCAAGTATGTCATAAAGTCATGTCACCTTTTTGGTTAAGAAATGCAACAAATCTGATAGCATTATGTCCTGCAACATGTGTCCTGTAGCCTGTTATTATTTGTCTGAGTGGTATATAAGGCCTGAAATGCAAATTGGACTTTTTCCTTCTGAAAATAATTTGCTGAGAAAGCTTTTCCTTTTGTTTTTGTTTTTTTGTGACCTTTTAGGCTGGACATAGATGGAAAGGACATCCGCGAAGAGCCAAAGGGAATTGTATTTCTCTCAAAGCTGTTAATCCTATTCCAGTTCTGCCACTTGTGCTTCTTTCCTAAGCCAGAATGTTCTGTCACACAGACTGGTACAATGCTTACAATTGAAACAAAATGTAGCAATTGTAAGCAGGTATTCACCTGGAAGAGCCAGCCATTTCTTCTAGGCAAATTTCCTGCAGGAAACCTGTTGTTAAGTTTGGCTGTACTTTGTGCGGGAGCATCGGTAAAGAAAGTGCTTTTGGTTTTCAAACATATGGGGACTTTGGTTTATCATGAACCAACCTTCTACTATCACCAGAGGCATCTACTCATACCCACAATTGTCATGTTCTGGCGTAAATACCAGAAAAAAGTCTTGGATGCGCTAAAGGGGAAGGGCGTTGTCTTGGCAGGGGATGGTCGCCATGACAGCATGGGTCATTCAGCAAAGTTTGCGACATACTCCATCTTCTGCTGCACGGTTGGACTTATTGTGCATATTGTTTTGGTACAGGCAAGTCTTGACATTTATTAAAATCTTCGTATGTGTCTGTCTGTCTGTCTGTCTGCCTGGCAATAGCTACAAGTAAGAAGAGGTCAATATGGATTTACCATGAACTTGATTAACAAATGAAGTAAAATAAAAAGCTGTTATACAAAGAGAGAAGTCTGCCGCAAATACACATATAATTATTACATCTATAACCTCTCTTATTTTATAATTTAATTTATAATATTTCTTCATTATGTTTCAGGCTAATCAAGCTGGAAGCAGCAGTGCCATGGAATTCATGGCCTTCCAGAAGGCATTTACTTATCTTTTAGGTACAGGAGTGATAATAAAGGCCTTCATCTCTGACAGGCATACCTTGATTGCCAAGTGGATGCGAGAAGAATGTCCAAAAAAGTGCAAGGATCTTGGCAAGCCTGTTATTGATCACTTTTTTGATCTTTGGCACATTGCAAAAAGTTAGTATATGAGATGTTATTAATCTAGGAAATTATAGGCGGAGGAAAAATCTTAAACTGATTATTTGGAGGATATGTTGTGGCTGAAGTATATTTTAAATTTTGTACCACAGATAGATTTGAACCACAACAGATACATGTACTTATACTTCTCATTGACTTGAATTTATGTTGGAAATATTTATTTTTTCCCTTGCAGAAATCCAAAAGGTCCTGCTAAAATTGATAATTCTATATATTTTACTTTCATAGATTATGTAGCAGACATCTATAATACTCTCATGACCACACCGAGGGAAGAACTAAAGGCCTTAGAGAATGAGCTGAAACAAGAGGTTCCTGCTCCCTTGCACTCTATGCTGGA
>JAOARS010000091.1 GCA_025210415.1 Marinifilum sp.
CAAATTTAGAATCTAAAAAGATGATTTTAAGGAAAGATCAAATAAATACAAACTTGGGTAATGCATTGCCTCAAACTCCTGAGAAACTAAAACAAATCAGGGATTTGATTCGCGATTATGCAGCCGAAACGGAAATTGTTCCACCTTTGCAGCAAGAGGAAGTGATTTTTCATTCAGGCGAATTAATAAAACTGCATCCTGAATTGTTTTTGTATCAGAAGTTACTGGCTGTGATGATTAATAATTTTGCCTGGCAAAATATTGTGGCTGGTATCCCTTTTAATCGCAGAATATTATTGTTGCCCAAATGTTTCAGTCATGCTGATTGCCCGGCAGAGTTCGATGAATTGG
The DNA here is from genome assembly GCA_025210415.1 of Marinifilum sp. Lineage (GTDB taxonomy): Bacteria > Bacteroidota > Bacteroidia > Bacteroidales > Marinifilaceae > Marinifilum. Next base: position 352 of record JAOARS010000091.1, read on the forward strand.
GATTGCTGTGCGAACAATGTGGCCGATGCGATTTGGCTGATATCATTTCCAGAGCCGATGAATTAGGCTATCACACAATTGTGAGCGAAGGAACTACATCTGCTAGTGTATTGCTTGCCTCAGGTAAGGTGGAATGCATAATAGGTGTTGGCTGTTTGCATTCTTTCGAAAGATCGTTTCCATTAGCAGTAAAGGAAGCTGTTCCTTCCATAGCCATTCCGCTGTATAACAACAACTGTAAAGACTCAAAAGTAGATGAGATCTGGTTGAATGAAATTCTTGCCGTGCGTAAGGAAAGCAATTGGAATGGATGGATCGACTTGGATCATCTGAAGAAATCAGTAAAATTATGGTTTCAAAAAAGAAAATTGCAAGAGTTTTTTGAATATCGTGATGATACTGTAGACATTGCCATAAATTGGATTGAAAAAGATGGAAAGCGGTGGCGACCATTGATTATGACCGCAGTGTACGATGCCCTAAATGGAAAATCAGGAGAATATAGCGAAACAATACAAAAGTTAGCTGTGTCGATTGAGTGTTTTCACAAGGCTTCGCTTGTTCATGATGATATTGTAGACGAAGACGATGAACGTTATGGCAAACCAACATTGCACAAGGAATACAACATGCCAGTTGCACTAAATGTTGGTGATTTAATGGTAGGTTATGGTTATCAAATGATAGCTGAATCTGGTGCCAAACACATTCGCAATTTAATGAAAGTTGCTTCAAAGGCTCATCGCGATTTGGCTCTTGGCCAGGGAGAAGAGCTATTGTGGCGATCCAATGGCAAACTGTTAAGCAAAGAAGAAATCATACGCATTTTTAGTAATAAAACCTCTCCGGCATTCGATGTAGCATTGCAATTTGGTGCCATTCAGGCAAACGCAAACGAGGAAATGCTGAACGTAATTTCGGAATACAGTACTGCTTTGGGAATAGCCTACCAGATAAATGATGATCTTGACGATTTTAAGCAAGAAAGCCTGGCCAGTGGATTTAATACGGTGCAACCATCCATGATTTCATGTATACTGAATGAAAAGTATCCGGAAAAGATGATGGAGTGGAGGCAAAATCAAAACTCGAATATTTTAAAATGGGATGAAACCAAAAAGGCAATGCAAGAAGCCGAACAAATGCTGGGCGAATACAAATACAAAGCCATGAAAAGCTTATGCAAACTGTCCAATTCAAATTTAAAGATATTATTAACGCGATTATTGAATCGGATTGTACCTGAATAAATATGACATTATCTAAAAAATCGATTAACTGTAACCAAGTTATACTGGAAGCTTTGCTAAAGGCAAAAGAAGTTTTAAGTGAAGATGCTCAAAATCATATTATTTCGTTTTTAAATTCCCAAAAATGTGAATCAGGAGGATTTATTGATAAGGCTGGCAAATCAGACTTGTACTATTCGGTTTTTGGATATACGCTTGCCTTGGTTTTAGATTTGAAATTAGATATAGCTAGTGAGAAAAAATACTTGAAACAATTTGAACAGAAAAACCTTGATTTTGTTCATTCAGTATGTTTGGTACGGGCATTCTATTTGCTTCACCTAATAGATTTAAAGCAAAAAACAGGATTTAAGGCCGCTAAATATTTAAGCTTCGGATTTGCTAAAGGCTTGATCGTATCGAAATTGGTAAAAAAAACAATGGGGGATTGTTCAGAAGTATTGTGGGAATTGGAAAGCTATATTACAAAGGATGAAGGATATAATCACAATGCAAAGGGAGAAGAGCAATCAACGGTTTATGCGAATTATTTAATGTGGACCTTATACCAGGATTTGCAAATAGAAGAGGATTCAATTGAAGAAATTCAAAATGCGAATCGATCATTAATACTGAATAATGGTTCTTATGCGAATGAAAGTAACAGTTCAGATGGAGTTACTTCAGCTACTGCAGCTGGTATGATTATGAATTTGAGCCATGGAAAAAGTAAAGACTGGTTGCTTCAAATGAGATCTAATAGAGGAGGGTTTATTGCTGCCGAAGGTGTGCCTGTTTCGGATCTCTTATCAACTGCCACAGCTTTATTGGCTTTAAAACTATCTGGTGAAAATATGGAATCATATCAGGAAAAATCCTTAAATTTCATCAATCTTCACTGGGATGAATCAGGTGGCTTTTTTGGAAGCATTGCCGATATGGCCTGTGATGTGGAATATACCTATTACGCTCTTTTGGGTTTGGGTGTTTTGTCTTAATTGAAACTTTCTGTGTAGGTGATACTCTTAGTACACATTGATTTTATCAAACATAATGCGGCGAAGGAATAGATGTACAACCGTCCAATTTCCAAATTCTTCCCTTTTAGGGGAGATGGCGACAGCCAGAAAGGTGCTTTTGCTTTGTACTAATTCACCCTTTGGTCTGTAGACAGTTTGTTCACACTTAATGTGTTCACGAACTTCACTTTGTTTCGGTTCCCTTGAAAAGAAAAACATTCATCTTGTAACGTAAAGGCTTTAATTGAAAATATAGAGAACTTTTGTTTGTGAATAAAGAGTAAGTGTTGATGAAAAAAATGACCAATTGCTAACATTGAACCTAGATGATTTCCAATTACGACCAAATACAATTACTCAAACAAAAACTGGATGATCATATCATTTCTCTAAGAAATGAACAAGGATCATGGGATGGGAAACTATCTGGCAGTGCTTTATCTACTGCAGTTGCTGTTTTTGCTTTGTGGAAGTATGACAAGAAAAAATATGACTTTCAGGTTAATCGAGGATTGAATTGGCTATCTGAAAATGTTAATCTGGATGGTGGCTGGGGCGATACCATAAGAAGTAAAAGTAATTTGAGTACTACTTTGCTTACATGGGCTTGTTTTTCGATTGCCAAAGATCGTCCTGAGTTTGCTGAGTGTATTCAAAATGCTGAGAATTGGTTGACAGATCGATTGAAGGAGTTGGATCCTGAATCGATTAGTACTGCCGTTTTGAATCATTACCAAAGTGATCAGACATTCTCTGTTCCTATATTAGCCATGTGTGCATTGTCAGGCAAGCTAGGAGAGAACGGGTGGAAACTGGTTCCCCAGCTGCCATTTCAAATGGCCGTATTTCCCGATCAGCTATTTAAATTTTTGAATTTATCAGTAGTTAGTTATGCAATACCAGCTTTAATAGCCATTGGTTTGGTAAAGGCCGAAAACAGCAAACAAAATAAAGCAATGGCAAGCTTGAACAAATCGGTAAAAACTAAGGTGCTAAGAATTTTGCATGAAAAACAACCAGACAACGGTGGTTTTTTAGAGGCAACACCTTTAACAGGATTTGTTCTGATGAGTTTAATCGGAGCAGGAGAGAAAGATTTGGAAGTTTGTTCAAAATCAGCTCATTTTCTTAAAAATTCGATGAGACAAGATGGCAGTTGGCCTATTGATACTCATTTGGCTACCTGGGTAACTTCCTTATCGGTAAATGCATTAAGCGAGGATGAGTTAGAGAACTTGCCCAATAAAGATGAGCTGGTAAATTATTTTCTGAATCAACAATTGCAGGAAATTCACCCATTTACCAAGGCAAAACCAGGAGGA
>JAOARS010000092.1 GCA_025210415.1 Marinifilum sp.
AAGTAAAATGTATTATTCCAAATGCAAAATGAGCCATTTTAGAAAATAGTATAATGCCGATACTGAAAATGTTAGGCAGTGCTTCGCAATCCCGAAAACATTTGAATTGACCATAGAATTTGGAACTCACTGCCTAATCATAAGTCATGATTAACTCACTGACAATTGAATATTTACAAAAAGTCTCGAATAGGCATACAAATAAAAAAGGGCTGTTTCATCTATTTGAGACAGCCCCATTTATTGCAGTATTCAACAAACTAAATCATATAAAATCTTAAAAATCAGCGTCAATTCATTCTCTGTTTCAATTCTTGATTCGCATTAAATATTGCTCCGTATCAGTTCTTCCAATTTTGGATCGGAAGGACGGGCAGCAAAAACATCAACAATCAACCCATTGTGGTCGAAAACCAAAAAGCGCGGAATCCCATCAAGTTTATAAGAAGCAAAAGCCATTCTGTTTGTAATAAATTGTTGGGTAATTTTAGGATGTTTGTTTAAGAACCTTTCCCATGTTTTTTTGTTGCGGTCAATGCTTACGGCAATAAATGTTACATTCTTATTTTTGAATTTTTCTGCAAGTTTTTCGAAATAAGGAGATTCACCTAAACATGGGCCACACCAAGTGGCCCATACGTCAACCACTACCATTTTTCCTTTGAAATCCGACAGTTTTACCTCCTCACCTTCCCGGTTGCTCAACAACAGTTCGGGTGCCGGTTTTCCGGGCAATAAGGCGTCATATTCTTTAAAAACTTTTTCAACAATCTTTTTGTACTGGTTGCCTTTTAGCAGATTATTCATTTTTTGTTTTTTTTCAAGCACTTCCAAAACCGGGCCATTTCTTGATAGTTTATCCAACAGCTCCCTGGTTTTAATAAAATCCAGCACCTCATTATCTACATTTTCTTCTCCCAATAATTCAACGCAAGATTTACAAATGTATCTATATACCTCAATTTGTAAAAAATCGGCATCACCACCTTCGGATATATACGCCTTGATCGATTTGTCAAAATAATCTCCTACTTCCTTCTTGAGTTTCTCCAATTCATATTTTAGCTTATTTTCCAGTTCTTCTTCTGAGGTGATCTCCTTAACTACAAAATCTAAACAGTCATAGCTTGGATAACTCAACAATGAGTTGGCGGCACTAAACATCACCCTCCCTCTCTCCAATTTTCTAAATAAATCGCTAAGATTTGGAGTTTCTTTCAATATAACCAAGCGTTCTTTCACCTCATTGTTAATGCGTTTCAACACTTCTTCATAGGAAGGCTTATCTTTGAGCATCGCGCTGTTCATAAAAGATCCTCCTTTGGGAAAAGGTTTTGTGCGAAGGTAAAGACAGGCTTCGGCTCCTTTGCCGGTAAATTTTCCGGCCTTTGGATTTTTGAAATCACAAAAAAGTTGTATGTCGTCGCCAGGCGATAAATAAAGGGTGTTTCTTCCCAACCTGTAATAGGTAGGCTCTTCCAATTCAAAACTAACCTCAAACCGGTTTTTCTCATCCAACCGGATGGCAATACCCTCTTTTAATAATATGCCACGAGGCGAGCCTTTAGACATAAAATATTCTTTTATGCCAAAATTTTTCAATTCTCCTTTTAAACGGACGGTTTTATCTTCTTTTTTACAAGACAGCATGCTTAAAAAAACACAAACCACCACAATATATTTATACATAATTTTTATTGAATTTTAGTGTGAATAATAACAATTAGTTAAAATGGTATAACCTGCATTGAGTGTAAGCAACCGACATTATACATGTGAGTAATACCAATATTACATTGAAATGAGCATTATTCTTCTGCTATTTTAAGTTTACACTTCATTAAAAAATAGCGCCGTAACTCTGCTATGCCTTAATTTTTTAACTTGTCTAAACTCAAAATATTCAAAACAATTTAACGCTCATTCCAATATAAAATTGGTATAAAATCAACACCTGTAAAAACAAAAATTTCTAAGTTTTTAATATAAAAGGACTCTAATTGAGTCCTTATCTTACTTAGAAACTGTTTAAGTTTTATCCTTTTTAAGCATTTGGTCTGCTGCAAAAATTCTTTATTTTCCCTTTGTCTGAGTACCTAATTCATCCAAAATAACTCTCAAAAATAAAATTTAAACAGTTTCTTATTTTTTTCTCCAAATTGTCATTTGCGCAATGGTATGCTGATATTTCCTGGAAGTTTCCCGAATCACAAAAGTTACATTTTTAGGATTCTCCACGAGGCTAAATTCATCAGATAATAGATCCTTAAGACCTTGAAGTGTAGAGTAAGGCTCTCCATCTTTACGATATCCTCCAATCCATTTTTCAACATCTGTAAATTCTTCTAACCATGTATAAGGCGAAGTTAAAACCAACAAACCTCCTTTATTTACTCTATTCGAAATATCTTTCAGAAATTTTTTCGGATCATACAATCGATCAATCAAATTACCCGCAAATACAAGGTCGTAATCAGTGTAGAAAGTTTTCAGATTACAAGCATCTGCCTGATAAAATTCCACCTTTTTTCTGTACTGATCCAAATTAAAGTCGGATAATTTAAATTCCTGATAAGAACTTAATTGTCCTTCCTCCTGCCTTACATAGTTCAATTTACCAGTTTCTTTTAGCTGAGTTCCAATTCGTATAAAGCGAGCAGAAAAATCAAGTCCGGTAACTTTATCAAAATATTTAGCCAGTTCAAATGTCATTCGCCCTGTGGCACACCCTAAATCCAAAGCTTTACTTTTGTTGATGTAATTTAAATACTTATCAATCAAATCAATACATGAAATCGCATAATTCTCAACATTAAAATATTTTTCTCCATACTGAAATTCACAATATTGCGATATCAATTCATCCGTTTCGTAATAATCAGCCTCAATTTCAACATCTTCTTCTGATTCGATGTATCGAAACCCTGCATGCTGAAAAAAATGTCGACGAAAAGCATAACGCGAATCTCTTATTGCTAAATTTCCTGTTGATATCCACGAACCACCTTTTATCAGGTTGTGCTTTGCATCAAAAGTTGGTGTAGAAAAATCGTCGTAAAACGGATGCACTTCAAAACCATCCAATCCCGAAATTGGCATCTCGGTCCACTGCCATACATTGCCAATAACATCATAAAAACCAGCAGATTCAAATCTGTCTACAGGACAAGGTGAAGCAAAATGCTCCAAATTTATATTTCCCGGGGCTTTATCCCACTCTGGTTGATCCGGAAGAGCTGCAAAATCATGAAGGCGATAATATTCAGCTTCCGTTGGCATTCGCAATTTTTTTCCAAGTTTTTCTGATTTCCAATTGCAAAATGCTTTTGCTTCCAAATAATTAACCTCCACAGGCCAATTCCAAGGCATTTCAATTTCTTCACTCATCAAACGCAATTTCCAATTGCTGCCATCTTGCAACCAAAAGAAAGGATATGTACACTTTTTGTATTGTACCCAATTCCATCCCTCATTAGTCCACCACTTTTTAGTTTTGTACCCATCATTATCTACAAATTCTTTAAACTCCTGATTAGATACCAAATACTTTGCAGCATTAAAAGATTTAATTTCAGATTTAAAACTTCCAAATTCGTTGTCCCAACCATAAAGAGCATTATCACGATCTTTCCCAATATGAACTTTACCAAACTCTATTTTTTGCAAAATATTTTTAGGTGTCGTACCATTTTCCTTACAGATTTTGAACAAATCAATGTTCTGAACCTGATCAATTGGCAATTGCCTGATCAACACAGAAGAAGTTTCAATATGAATTCGTTGGTGTTCTATGCCCATCATAATCACCCAAAATTGAGATTCCCAATTGATTGGCAATTGTATTGGGAGTTCAAAAATCAGTTTTTCTATAATTTGCTTCACCTCAATCCTATACTGTTTTACATCATTTAATTTTGGCCAATCGTAATGAGTCTCATTCAAATCATCCCACGACATTTCGTCAACACCAACAGCAAACATCGATTCAAATTTTGGATTAATTCTTTCTGTAAGAACTCCTGCTAAAATTAGTTTGTTGATATAAAAAGTGGCTGTATGTCCGATATAAAAAATTAGCGGATGACGAAGCGGATCTGCACGCATGTAAAATGCTTCTTCAGTCTTTAAACTATCATATAATCTATCATCTAATTCCCAGGTAGCCTGAAAGTACGATAATATTTCTTGTCGCTTATCTTCTGGTGAGCCTGCATTAAGAATAGGAGATTTTGTTATCAGTATATCCTTATGTTCTTTTAGTTTTAGTGAATTGTTCATTTATTTTTCTTTAAATCTTTTAACAAACTGAATTTAACCAAAAAAGCATGTACAACAAAGATAATTCAGATCAGATCTGGTTTTTAAGAAAGAATTAACATTCTACGGATTAGAAATGTGATGATGTCAATTATAATATTGCTAAAGTCATTTCTCAAAAAAATAATCCGAATCAACCTTACAAATTCTTACTGCATATTTCTTATACCAATCTTCCTTTCCACGCTGTTGAGCAATTTTATGAGCCGGATGCTCTTGCCATTTCTTAATAGCATCTATACTTTCCCAATAAGAAACGGTTATTCCCAATTCATTTCTTGCTGATTCCACTCCTAAAAATCCAGGCTGAGAATGCGCAAGCTCAATCATTTCATCAGCCATTTCCGCATAACCACTATCTTCTTCTGATCTGATTGAAGAAAAAATTACTGCGTAATATGGTGTTCTTATTGTTTTTGCAATCATTGTTCAATAAAATTTGTTTTAACAACTTCCTTATTTTCTTTACTTAACATTTGTTTTGGAATACATGATTTAATGGTATCTACCACAGAAGTTAGTAAATTCTTTCTTACCTCGCTTTTCAATTGAATTAAACTTATTTCTCTTACCTTATCACTTCCTTTAATATCTTTAAGTAATTCTTCCTGATCTGCAGGAATCATCAATGTTGCCAACTCAGGAACAAATGTAATTCCACCTTTATATTCCACAATTCTTCGTAAAGCATCAATATTGTTACTTTCATACACCAATTCGTCATTCTTCTTTCCATTTAAAGAACAAATATTTGTAACCTGATCCATAAAACAATTGCCCTCCTTTAACATCCAAATACTATTCTGATCAATTTTTTCAATGGCAATATCCTGCTCCTCAAATAAGGAATGTTTATCAGATACATACAAATAGAATTTTTCATAAAAAATCGGACATATTTCCAGATTACTTTTCAGTTGAATTGGTGTTGAAATAATTCCTCCATGTAAACTCCCATCTTTCACGCCTTGCAATATCTCTTCCGTAATCAACTCTTTTATGGTTAGTTTAATTTTAGAATAACGCTGTTTTAACTCATCTGCAAACAAAGGAAGCAAATATGGTGAAAGAGTTGGTATGATACCTAAGCAAAGTTCTCCCTGAACATCCTCTGATAGATTTACTGCAAAATCTTCCAAATGTTTTGATTCCGTTAGTAAAACTTGAGCTTTCTCCAAAAATAGAATACCATTTGTGGTAGGTTCCACTTGTTTTTTACTTCGATCGAAAAGTTTTATCCCTAACTCTTCTTCCAAGGCCTGTATTTGAAGACTTACAGCCGGTTGCGATACTCCCATATGCTTTGCCACTCGCCCATAGCTACCATGTTTTTGCAAAGCCAAGGCATACTCAAGTTGTTTTAAAGTCATTTAATTAGATTTTATTATCAATGAATCAAATATAATTAATTTTACTTATTCAATATTCAATTATCTGGAAAGAATACAACTAATTTTTGTAGTTCTATCCTGAAAAGCTATATAGTTTTATAACTTTGTACTTTCCAAACAAATTGAGTAAATACTCAACTTTATAATAGATTAATGAAAATAGGAATTATTGGGGCAATGGAAGTTGAAGTTGTAAGGCTTAAAGCACTATTGTCGGATAAAAACGAGCAAAAAAAAGGTGGTTTTGTTTTCTACACCGGAAAACTAAACGGAAATGATATTATCTTGTTGCAATCGGGAATTGGAAAGGTAAATGCAGCTATTGGAGCAGCAATCATGATCGATAATTACAGTCCTGATTTTGTAATAAATACTGGAGCTGCAGGTGGTTTTCCAGGAGAATTAAAAGTTGGTGATATTGTTATTTCGAATGAATTAATTCACCATGATATGGATTGTACTGTTTTTGGATACAAAACAGGTCAAGTTCCCGGAATGCCTGCAAGTTTTGTTGCAGATAATCGATTAATTGAACTGGCAGAAAAATGCATTCACAAATTAACCAATCTCCATACAAAAAAAGCAACAATCCTTACCGGAGATCAGTTTATGAACAATCCGGAAGCCACTAAAAAAATTAAAGAAATTTTTCCATTGGCCGAAGCTGTTGAAATGGAAGGTGCTGCAATTGCTCAAACTTGTTATCAGTTTAAAACTCCTTTTGTAGTTATCCGATCAATTTCGGATATTGCAGGACAAGAGAATGCAATTGAGTATGAAGAATTTGTTGAAACTGCTGCTGTAAATTCAGCAAATATGGTTGTTGAAATGACAAAAGAATTAGGAAACTAAAATAAATTAAAAGAATATGGAAAAGATAGATAGCTTTACGGTTGACCACAATAAATTAAAAAGGGGTATTTACGTTTCACGCAAAGACAAAGTTGGTGCTGAAACTGTTACAACATTCGATATCAGAACAAAATTAGCAAATCAGGAACCTGCAATGGATATTCCTTCAATGCATACTATGGAACATCTTGGTGCTACCTTTTTGAGAAACCATAAAGTTTGGTCGGACAAAACCATTTATTTTGGACCTATGGGTTGCCGAACAGGCTTTTACATTATCCTTCATGGAGATTTAAAATCTGAGGATATTGTTGATGTTACCAAAGAAATGTTCGATTTTATGGCTGAGTTTGAAGGTGAAATTCCAGGAACCAATAAAATCGAATGCGGTAACTATGTAAGTCATGATTTAACAGTTGCCAAATGGGAATCTGATAAGTACAGAAAAGAAGTACTATCAAACCTTAAAGAAGAAAATTTAAACTACCCACAATAGTTGAATAAGATAAAATCAAAGGTCGTCAATATTACTGACGGCCTTTTTTATTGCCTAATTTTCATTAAATTTATGAAAATTGCATTGCCCTATGAAAGTTTCTGGTTTTCGCTTCTTTATAATCACAGTTTTAATTTTGCTAATTCCATTTTACAGCAATTGGAGCTTACTATTAAATGGCAATAAAACAGAAGGAGTAGTGATTAAAAGTAGCAAAGACAGTATGGGACAACTCTATTCCATCTACTCCATTATTCAGTATAAAGTAAATGAAAAAACATATCAAATTAAAGGACTAGAGAATGTAGAATATCCTCTCGGAAAAACATTTACAATTCTATTTGATCCTGAAAATCCACACGAAGCCATTCTATATAACTTTAAAGGAATTTACTTTAATCGACTAACATCCGTATCACTTGTACTGTTTATTTTATGGGTTGCTTTTTACCTTAGTTTCAGTCCTAAAAGCGAAAAAAGGAAATCGCAAAGAGAACGATTCAAATCTAATGGCAACATACCTCATCGTAAATTAAATCGCTAAAAACTAAATTCGATAAATAATGCGAATCAAGGGTTAAATTCTTGTTCGGAACAATTAGTTA
>JAOARS010000093.1 GCA_025210415.1 Marinifilum sp.
AGACTAACCACTAACTATGAAAAAAGGAGGTAAATGCTATGCACTTATCTCCTTTTACTTTCATACTAATTTTTTCCCCATTTGAATACAAACAATAAAACACAAAACCTTGTGTCTATAACTAATACCAATATTACATTGAAATGAGCATTATTCTTCTGCTATTTTAAGTTTACACTTCATTAAAAAATTGCGCCGTAACTCTGCTATGCCTTAATTTTTTTACTTGTCTAAACTCAAAATATTCAAAACAATTTAACGCTCATTCCAAAATAAAATTGGTATAAATTGGGAATCTGAACGATAGTCAGAATCCCAAACCAACAACCGACAACTGACAACCCACTACTTAACTGTCTTCTTCATGATTCCAATATAAGACCAATTCATATCTCTCAATTTCATGGCATTATCAATCTTTCTCTGAGTTTCTGCATCAACATTAAACACTTCATTTCTGCCATAAGCATCAAAATAGTGTAGGTATCCATCAAACATATCAAAGGTCATGTGCGTCATCCGAACATTACTTCCCGATGGCATTAATACTCTGGTTAAACTCCAATGACTCATTGTTTTTGCATCAACTCTTTTCTGATGAATAGGCAAAAACAATTCAGCCTCTGCTTTTTCATATTCATCATATTTGCCTTCAGCAGCTTCCATAAAGTTCATTCTCATTACTGTTCCTACATCCATTTTAAAATCATCATCGGTAGCAACAACAACTTTCATAAACACCCTTTTGCTTAGTTCCCGCGACTTTACAGTTTCTTTTAATTCGGCTCTAAGGTCTTCATCAGACATATTGGGATATGCTTTCTTGGCTGCAGCAAAAACATCACCATTGTCCATAGCTTTTACAGGGTCATCGTAAATGGTAACAGCCAGGTATTGATATCCTTGTTCACTGCCTCCGGGCTTTAAGGACCACAAATCCCAGCCCAGTATTTCACCGCTCTTTAATCGTTGTTCGTGTATCTTCTCAAAAAAAGTTTCGGTTTCCCAATAATCCAGCTCCATATCATCTGAAACTTTCATAAAATCAAAAACCAAAAATCTCTCTTGCTGAGCCATGCCAACACTGCATAACAAAGCAAACATAACCAATAGCAATATTTTTCTCATTTTCAGCAAATATTTAGTGAATAATACTTAAGTTACAGCTTTTTCTTTCCAGAAACAATTTGATTTTGGCAAACTCTTTAAAATCGGTAAAAAAGCAAAAAATCTTAACTTTTGATTCACATTATTAGAATGATAAATCAATTCCAAATCATATTGATTTCAACTGAAAAGGTTTGCGATTACAATCTGCTGTTATTTTGCAAAAACTTAGCCGGAAATTTAAATGGGCATAACATATAAATCGTATCTTTAAAAATGATTCACACCTGACAGAAAACCCAAAACATAAGATTAGAAGATGATTAATCAACCCGAAATTGTTCAAAACGATCCATACCTAAAACCATTTCAAACTGTAATTGAAAGAAGGTTGGCAAAAGTAAGCAGTAAGCAGAAAGAGCTTGACAAAACTTCACTTACCAATTTTGCCAATGGGCATTATTATTATGGCCTGCACTGTGAAAATGAAACATGGATTTTTAGAGAATGGGCTCCCAATGCAACGCACATTTACCTTATTGGTGATTTTAACAATTGGACAGAATTAAAAGAGTTTGAGTTCCATAAAATGGAAAATGGAAATTTTGAATTGAGCATTGATCAAAGTAAAATTCCACATCAATCCTTATACAAACTATCTGTTCATTGGAAAGGTGGACAAGGCGAGCGAATTCCGGTATGGGCCAACAGAGTGGTTCAGGATGAAGAAACAAAGCTCTTTTCTGCTCAGGTATGGTATCCTGAAAGCAAATTCGAATGGAGAAATGAATTGAAGAGAGTTAAAGTTGAGCATCCCTTAATTTACGAAGCACACATTGGAATGGCCACTGAAAAAGAAAAGGTTGGTTCGTTTAATGAATTTAGGGAATTTGTACTTCCTCGCATTCAAAAAGCCGGGTACAATGTTATACAACTAATGGCCATACAAGAGCATCCTTATTACGGATCTTTCGGTTATCATGTATCCAGTCTCTTTGCAGCCTCTTCACGCTTTGGAACTCCCGAAGAATTGAAGCAGTTGATTGATGCTGCACATGGCATGGGCATTATGGTGATCATGGATATGGTTCATTCTCATGCTGTAAAAAATGAATTGGAAGGACTGGGATTATTCGATGGCTCAGCTCACCAGTTTTTTCACGACGATGAAAGAAGAGAGCACGAAGCATGGGATTCTCTTTGCTACAATTACGGCAAAAACGAGGTGCTGCACCTTTTGTTATCCAACATCAAATATTGGCTGGAAGAATACCATTTCGACGGTTACCGATTCGATGGTGTAACCAGTATGTTATATCTCGATCATGGTTTATCGCGCGATTTTACAGGTTACGATATGTATTTTGATGGCGGACAAGATGAAGATGCCATTTGCTATTTGAGTTTGGCCAACAAACTTATGAAAGAGGTTAACCCCAATTCCATTAGCATTGCCGAAGAAATGAGTGGTTATCCGGGCCTGGCAAGCCCTGTTGAAATTGGAGGTGTAGGTTTTGATTTCCGTCTTGCAATGGGTACTCCTGATTATTGGATAAAATTGATTAAAGAGCAAAGTGATGAAAATTGGAATGTCGGAAACATTTTCTATGAACTATCAAACAAACGATCAGAAGAGAAAACAATAAGCTACGCAGAATCGCACGATCAGGCTTTGGTTGGTGATAAAACTATCATATTCAGATTAATTGACAAAGACATGTATTGGAGCATGGACAAACAAAGCGAAAGCTTAATTGTTGACCGAGGAATTGCTCTTCATAAAATGATTCGTTTGATGACATTCTGCTGTGCCGGAAATGGCTATTTGAATTTTATGGGAAATGAATTTGGCCATCCTGAGTGGATCGATTTTCCGAGAGAGGGCAATAACTGGTCGTACAAACATGCTCGCAGACAATGGAGCTTGGCAGATAATTCTGAGCTTCGGTTTGAGCATCTTAATGCATTCGATCAGGCGATGATTTCACTTCAAAACAATGAAAACTTTCTAAGCGAAAGCTTCATTACTTGTTTGGCAGCAAACGAAGATGATCAGGTACTGGCTATTCAAAGAAAGGATTTGGTATTTGTCTTTAATCTAAACCCAAGCAAATCTTTTACCTTTTATGGAATTCCTGTAAAAGCGGGAAAATATAAAATCTTACTGGATTCTGATTCTTCTGAATTTGGCGGATTTAATCGGGTGGACAATCAACAAACATACTATTCAAAACCGGAAGCTCAACTATCTCAAAAACACAGGCTTTACCTTTACCTGCCAAGCAGAACATCTTTGGTTTTTAGATACATTCCGCCCAAAAGTATTTTCTAAATCATGAAAAAAGAAAAAATTATTATATACCAATTGTTACCAAGATTATTTGGAAATAAAACCACCAATCTTGTTTTCGACGGTTCAAGAAATGAAAATGGTTGCGGCAAATTTAAAAACATCAGCAACAAAGCCCTTTCGGAGATTAAAAGACTGGGCGTAAATTACATTTGGTATACCGGAATTATCGAACATGCTATTGTTCAAGGATATCCCGAACATGATATTCCCAACGGAAATCCTCTTGTTATAAAAGGCAAGGCTGGTTCTCCTTATGCAATAAAAGATTACTACGATGTAAATCCTGATTTGGCTGAAAATGTAGCAAACCGATTGGGCGAGTTTCAGGATTTGATTGACCGTACACATCAAATCGGAATGAAAGCAATTATCGATTTTGTACCCAACCATTTGGCAAGGGAATACAAATCTGATCAAAAACCTAAATCGATAAAAGATTTTGGCGACGATGATGACACAAGCCTGGCTTTTTCTGCAAATAACAATTATTACTATTTGCCCAATCAGGAATTGCAATTACCAAACGAACTAATTTCAAAACATTCTGCTTCAACACACCGGGAGTATCCTGCAAAAGCTACCGGAAACAATCAGTTTTCAGCTTATCCTAACAAAAATGATTGGTACGAAACCGTAAAGCTAAATTACGGCATCGATTACTTAAATGGAAATACTCATCATTTTGATCCTGTTCCTGATACTTGGTTAAAAATGAAAGACATTTTGCTTTACTGGGCTAAAAAAGGAGTTGATGGTTTTCGTTGCGATATGGCAGAAATGGTTCCTGCCGAATTTTGGAATTGGGTAATCGGCTCGGTAAAAAATGAATTTCCCGAGCTGATATTCATTGCAGAAGTATACAATCCAAAGCTTTACGAAATTTATATCAGAAAAGGAAAGTTTGATTATCTGTATGATAAAGTTGGTTTGTATGATACCTTAAAAAGCGTAATCAGAAATGAGCAGCCTGCCCATAATATTTCTAATTGCTGGCAATCGCTAAACGGACTTGATCGGCATATGCTTCGCTTTTTAGAGAACCATGATGAACAAAGAATTGCTTCTCGATTTTTTGCAGGTAAAGCAGAAAAAGCCATTCCGGCAATGTTGGTTTCCACTTGTTTGCATAAAGGCCCGGCAATGATTTATTTTGGGCAGGAAGTTGGAGAAGCAGCTGTTGGTGAATCTGGTTTTAGTGGCAATGACGGGAGAACCACAATTTTCGATTACTGGAATGTACCTGAACATCAAAAATGGATGAATTCCGGTTTGTTTAACGATGAATTGTTATCGCAATCGCAAATCAAGCTAAGAAAAGCTTACGCTGATATTTTAAAACTAGGGCAAGAACCAGCCATAAAAAATGGAGCGTTTTATGATGTAATGTGGCAAAATACAGATTTTCATTTCTTTAATTCTGATCGGCTGTATGCATTTTTGCGACACAATCAGGAACAAAGGCTTTTGATTATTTGCAATTTCGATTCTCAAATACAGTTTCCACATGTTAAGATTCCCTCCCATGCTCTGGAAATCATGAAAATACCCAGGCCCATTAGCATCATGTTTGAAGATAAGTTAACAGGATATTCAACTAAAATCGGATCGGAAGAGTTGATAAGCCAAGGATTAAAATTGGAAATCGATGCATACGGTTTCTTCATTTTAGAGATGCAGTACTAAATTTTATTGCAGTTAAAATTGTAATGATTACTCCAAATATCTACAAAAAAGCTTATTTTATTTGGGCAATTTTTTCGCCCATTTTAACAGAAGTTTCGTAGCCCCTGCGAGTATTTTCCACGATATCCTTATCGAAAAGAATTCTACCTTTTTCGAAAAATAATACAACTGTAGAACCTCCAAAAGCAAAATATCCCTTTTCACTTCCCTTTTCCACAAACGAATCATTCTCGTAAGTTTGAATGATACTGCCAACCATTGTTGCTCCTACTTCAGAAATCAAAATATCGCCATACTCTTTTGTATTAAGAATACTATAGGTTCTTTGATTTTGACAAAAAATTTCCAAACTCTTCTTTAA
>JAOARS010000094.1 GCA_025210415.1 Marinifilum sp.
AATTTTCTCAAATTTTCGAAGGAATATCGGGATATTTCGAGGGGATTTGAGGAAATTTATGCCAAAAGCAGGCAAGTTCTTTGAAAAAATCATCTTCATCCAATCTTCACTTTAAAAAATCTTCAAAAAATCCCGATATTCTTTCAGATTTTTTAAAGCAAATCTTAAATAAATCTGATTTTCTGTGATAGATATTTTTAATCGAACTCAGGTTAGTAGGTTTTTAAGTAAATTCAGGACTTCATCTCAATCTGTATTCAGGAATGAACAAAACGAAATACATCTTCAAAAGTTTATGGTATTATCGCAAGCAGCACTTGGCTGTTTTGCTAGGAACAATTGTAAGTACTGCGGTATTAACCGGAGCTTTAATTGTTGGCGATTCGGTAAAAAACAGTTTACACGAGCTTGTAAATTTGCGATTGGGAAAAGTAGAATATACCATGACAATGGGAGATCGTTTTGTGCGAGCTGATTTGGCTAACGAGATTGCAAAAGATTTGGATGCCATTGTTGAACCCGTTTTGCAAACAGGTGGAATTGCAGTTCAACCCGAAACCAACTCAAGAATTAATAATGTTCAGATTTATGGTGTTGATGCATCTTTTAATCACATTTCAAATGCTCAGATATATGACTTAAAAGAAGATGAAGCTTGCATCAGCTCTAATTTGGCTGAACGAATGAATTTACAAACGGGCAGTTCTTTTCTGCTTCGATTGAAAAAGGCCAGTGTAATTCCCGCCAATGCTCCTTTTGTATCCGATGAAGATCAACATATTGCTTTGCGGCTAAATGTAAAAGCCATTTGCGATGATTCTAAGCTGGGTAGATTTAGTTTGAAAAGCAATCAGGTTGCACCCTACAATGTTTTTCTTTCACGTCAATTTTTATCTGAAGAACTGGATTTAGGATCTGTCTCGAATTTGATTTTGCTTGCACCAAAAAAATCAAAAGAGTTTGATATTGAGCAATTAAATAAAAGTTTATCTTCAAATTGGAAGCTTGAGGATGCAAGTTTAAAAATTCAGAAAGTTGAGGGGAAACCACAATTTGAATTGATATCCGATCGGGTTTTTATTGATGCTCCAATTACCGATGTAATCGATAAAATTACAGGCAATAAGGAATATGTTTTAAGCTATTTTGTAAACAGTTTGCATGCAGGTAAAAAAGAAACGCCATATTCTTTTATCACTTCCGTGGATAATAATACAAATGAAATAAATGATGATGAAATCATCATAAATTCATGGTTGGCTGAAGATTTAAAAGTAAAAACCGGAGATACCATTCAGGTAAAATACTACGTAATAGGTGCTTTGAGACAATTGGTTGAAGAATCAAAAGATTTTAGAATTAAGGAAATTCTGCCAATTGCTGATTCGAATTGGGATAGATCTTTGATGCCATCATTTCCGGGTTTAACCGATGCAGGATCGTGTAGCGAATGGGAAGCTGGAGTTCCTGTTGATTTTTCGAAAATAAGGCCCAAAGACGAAGCTTACTGGAAAACCTATAAAGGAACACCTAAGGCCATGATTTCAACAAATACAGCAATAAAATTATGGAGCAACAAATATGGCAATTACACTTCAGTCAGATTTGATAAAAAAGATGATTTAAGAACAAAGATTCAGGAGTTTGTTCGTCCGGAATTGCTAAATGTAAGTTTCCTGGATGTTAGAAACGAAGGAAAGAGAGCTGCAAATAATATGGTCGATTTTGGCGGCCTGTTTTTAAGTTTGAGTTTCTTTATAATTGCTGCTGCAATTTTACTTACTGTTTTAATATATTCGCTTAATCTTGATAATAGAAATCAGGAAACCGGTATTCTTCTTGGTTTGGGTTTTAGCAAGGCAAAAATTACAGGCATTAGAGTTTACGAATCGTTAACAACAATTGTTCTCGGAGGTATTTTTGGCGTTGTTCTTGGGATTGTTTACAACAAACTTATATTATCGGCTTTAAATTCGGTTTGGAAAGATGTAGTTCGTACCAATATGCTGAGTGTACATATCGATCCGGCAACTTTGTTTACGGGATTTGTTTCAGGTGTTCTTATCGCAACCATTTGTATTGTACTGGTTACACGAAAAAAAGTGAAGAAATCTGTTGTTTCACTCATAAAAAATGTAGATAAAGAAGGTTTTACTGGCAGGAAAACTTCATATTCCATTTGGATTTCATTGTTATCTCTGCTTATTAGTATTGCTATTATTACATACGCCTTTTTATCCTCTTTGGAACAAAACGCTGAACTGTTATTATCGGCCGGAGGTTTATTTTTAGTATCCTTTTCTGCTTTCGTTCACTATTATTTGAATGGGGTTAGTGTAAAATACAATACACAAACACCAGGTATTGGTAGCTTATCGGTAAAAAATGCAGCAAGAAACGTAAAGCGCAGTTTAGCAATTGTGGTTTTGTTGGCATTGGGAACATTTTCGGTTTTAATAACCGGAGCCAATCGTAAAACATTTTACAATACAGAAAATCTTAATCAATCGGGAACAGGAGGATATGAGTACTGGATTGAAGCAACACTTCCTGTGCTACATGATCTTAATATGAGTGAAGGCCAGGAAAAAGCAGGATTCTGGGAGGGAGATCTGGATAAATCAGTAAGCTTTGTGCAATTCAGAGCTTTGGAAGGAGATGATGCAAGTTGTTTAAATTTGAATCAGGTTAGCAAGCCAAGAGTTTTAGGTTTTACTACACATGATTTTGAGCAGCGCAAATCATTTGATTTTGTAAAATTACTTTCCGGAATTGATAAAGAGAACCCGTGGAGTGCTTTAAATATGAATTTTGGTGATGATGTAATTCCTGCTATTGCAGATCAAACTGTGATATTATGGGGCTTGAAAAAAGCAGTAGGAGATACTTTAATTTATCGAAATGAATATGGAAAAGATGTAAAATTATTGTTGGTTGGAGGATTGGCAAACTCTGTTTTTCAAGGAAATATTTTAATTTCCGATAGCTTGTTCCAGAAGAATTTTCCATCGGTAAGTGGTTCAAGAATTATTTTGGCCGAGTGTCCGCAAAAAGATTCTTTATTCATGGCTAAGTTTGAAAATAACCTACAGGATTTTGGAGTTAGAGGTACAAAAACATCTGAAAAAATGGCTGCTTTCTATTCCGTAGAAAATACCTATTTAAGTATGTTTATGATACTTGGAGGATTAGGAGTAATTATAGGAACCATTGGCTTGGGAATCGTATTGTTGCGAAATGTTTGGGAGCGAAGAAAAGAGTTATCTGTTTTAAGAGCTATTGGTTATACAGAGAGTAATATATTTAAACTCTTATTTAGCGAAAACCTGTTTTTATTGCTACTTGGTTTAGTAGGGGGAATTCTATCGGCATTAATTGGCATACTGCCTTCTTTGTTTACCAATGCTTTTCAAATGCCATATCTGTATGTGTTATTGCTAATTCTGGCAATTACCATTAGTGGTTTAGCATGGATTTATATCCCTTTAAAGGTGATTCGCAGACAGAATATTATTGAATCCTTACAAAGTGATTAAAAGCTGAATGCTGAAAGCTAATGGCTAAAAGCTTGAAAGAACAAGAGAATATGTTTCGAGCTATGATATTGATTAAGTGAGCTTCGATAATTCGTATGTTTAAGGGCAATGTTTTAGAATAGCCTTTTTAATAAACTGCGGAATTCATTTTGTTTTATCTTTGCCTGTGTGCTAATAATTAACCGAATTCAGGTTATTAGATTATTGATAATAATATAAGGTTAGAAATGAAAATTATAGATTTATCAAAACCAATTCAGTATAAAAAATCTGATCCGTGGTTTATGAGAGTAAAAATTAAGCATAAATCACATAAAAGAGCAGGTTTATTATTGCGTTTTTTGGGTTTGCCTAAAAAGCTATATCCTAAAGGATTTAGAGGATGGGCAGATGATACTATCAAAAAAATGGGAGTACATTCAACCACACATATTGATGCACCTTGGCACTATTCTCCTACTGTAAATGGGGAACGTGCAAAAACAGTAGATGAAATTCCATTGGATTGGTGTTATGGAGATGGAATTGTTATTAATATGAAGCATAAGCAAGATTTTGATACAATTACTGTTCAGGATATTCAAGATTTTCTGAGTAAAGAGAAAATATCCATTAAAAAAGGCATGATTGTTTTAATTAATACAGGCAGAGACATTTATAATGGTACTAAGGATTTTCCACAAAAAGGAACTGGAATGAGTGCGCAAGCTACTGAGTGGCTTGTTGACCAGGGAATTAAAGTAATGGGAATTGATTCATGGGGATGGGACTTACCATTAAAATACCTTATTAAAAAGGCAAAAGAAACAAACAATTCTGAATTATTTTGGGAAGCACACTTAGTAGGGCAGCGAAAAGAATATTGTCATATTGAACAGCTTGTGAATCTTGATGAACTTCCGTTAGAAGGTTTTAAAGTTGCAGTTTTTCCTCTTAAAATTGTTGGAGCCTCAGCAGCTCCAGCCAGAGTTGTAGCAATAGTTGAATAAATACTACTGCAAACAAAGTATATAAAAACATTTGGTATAAATGTTTATGTGATTTTGCTTTAGTAAGCGAAAGAAACGTAAACTCAATAAGGATTATTAAGAAGAACTAAATAATACACAAAATTTAAATTATCATATCATGTCCGATTTTAAATATCAGAAACCATTTCCGATAACAAAGGATACAACAGAATATCGTTTGTTGACAAAGGATTATGTATCAACAATTGAAGTTGACGGAAGAAAAATTCTTAAAATTGATCCTAAGGGCTTAGAAGTTTTGTCAAAAGAAGCATTCTCTGATGTTTCTTTCTATTTGCGTCCTGCACATCTCGAAAAATTACAAAATATCTTAAAAGATGAAGAAGCTTCGGATAACGATCGATTTGTAGCACATACCATGTTGATGAACCAAGTAGTTGCTGCCGATGGTCAATTGCCAACTTGTCAGGATACTGGTACTGCAATTGTTGTGGCTAAAAAAGGTGAAAATGTTTACACAGGAGCCAATGATGCAGAACACCTTTCACGTGGTGTTTATGAAACTTACAAAGAGAGAAATTTAAGATACTCTCAAGTTGTACCATTCAGCATGTTCGAGGAGAAAAATACAGGTACAAACTTACCTGCTCAAATTGATATTTATGCAAATCAGGGAAATGAATTTAAGTTCTTGTTCCTAACAAAAGGTGGTGGATCAGGCAACAAAACTTTTCTTTACCAGCAAACAAAAGCCCTTTTGAACGAAGAGAATTTAACAAAGTTTGTTGAAGAAAAGATTAAAGATTTGGGAACTTCTGCATGTCCTCCTTATCATTTGGCATTGGTAATTGGTGGTACTTCTGCAGAAGCTAACCTTGCAACTGTAAAAAAAGCTTCAACAGGATATTTCGATCATTTGCCAACAGAAGGTAACGAAGGCGGTCAGGCATTCCGCGATTTGGAGTGGGAGAAGAAAGTCGAAGAAATTTGCAGAAAGAGTGAAATCGGAGCTCAATTTGGAGGAAAATATTTTGTTCATGATGTGAAAGTAATTCGCTTGCCTCGTCATGCTGCATCTTGTCCTGTAGGTTTGGGTGTTAGCTGTAGTGCCGATAGAAATATCAAAGCTAAAATTAATGAAGATGGTATTTTCCTTGAACAGTTGGAAAAAAATCCTGTAAAATATTTGCCAGAGGAAGCTCCTGCCATGAAAGAAGCTGTAAACATTGATTTGGATCAGCCGATGGAAGATATTTTGAAAGAATTAACCAAGTATCCGATTAAAACCCGTTTGAATCTTTCAGGAACAATGATTGTTGCACGTGATATTGCTCATGCACAAATCAAACAAATGCTGGATGAAGGGAAGGAGATGCCTGAGTATTTTAAAAACCACCCGGTTTATTATGCAGGGCCTGCTAAAACTCCTGAAGGAATGCCGTCGGGTAGTTTCGGGCCAACAACTGCAGGACGCATGGATCCTTATGTTGATGTATTCCAAAAAGCAGGTGGTTCAATGGTAATGGTAGCAAAAGGAAATCGTTACAAGTCGGTAACTGACGCTTGTAAAGACAATGGTGGATTCTATTTGGGATCAATTGGTGGGCCTGCTGCTGTTTTGGCCAAAAACAGTATCAAATCTATTGAAGTTATTGATTTTCCTGAATTGGGAATGGAAGCAGTTCGTAAGATTCGCGTAGAAAACTTCCCTGCTTTCATTATTGTTGACGATAAAGGAAATGATTTCTTTGCAAATATGTAATACCGATTGTGAAAATATATGAGCCACTGCTTCGCAAGCTCGCACTGCCTAACATTTTCTACATCGGCATTATACCATTTTCCAAAATGGCTCATTAAATATTACATTTGGTATAATATACCGTTTCTGTAATTAAAATAAATGAAGCTTACATCATTATTGGTGTAAGCTTTTTTGTTGAATTTTATTCAAATGCCAAAGTCGAAAATATGCTAAGTTTTTCTGCTGATACCATTTAGAAATCAAGTTTTCGTCTACTTTCTTTTTTCTGGGCATGTTGCTGTTTATCAGCCAAACGCTTTTCTTTTGATGCTCTGGTAGGACGAGTTTTTCTTCTGGGTTTAACAGGTTTCAATGCAAGTTCTATCCACTGATAAAACTTCTGAATTGCAATTTCTTTATTCAGAATCTGAGAGCGCTCTGTTTGCGCTGTAACCGATAAAATTCCTTGATTGCTTATATGATGATATAACTTCTTAAAAATGATATCTTTTTCTTCCTGTGTAAGGATATTGGAATCAAAAACAGAAAAACGCAATTCTACTTTTGAATTTACTTTGTTCACATTTTGGCCACCAGGGCCACTGCTTCTTGAAGTAATAAATTCAAACTCTTTGCTTAAGTCTTTTGAAAATTTATAATCTTCTTTCATAGTAAATAAAGATAAATGCAATAATTGATTTGAAAAGATAATGTTGCCCAATTGAGCAACATTGTCATATTTTGATGCAAACTTATTCAGGCAATCCGTATTTTTCCACAACAAAGTCAAGATCTTTGTCGCCACGGCCACTTAAATTTAATAGGATAGATTGGCGAGGATTGGCTTTGGCAAGTTTTAATGTGTATGCCACTGCATGGGCACTTTCAAGAGCAGGAATAATGCCTTCTGATCTGCTTAATTCAAAAAATGCATCAATACATTCTTTGTCGGTAACCGAATGATATTCAACTTTATTCCAGTCTTTAAGCATGGAATGTTCTGGTCCAACACCAGGATAGTCCAGGCCACTTGCCACAGAATATACCGGATCAGGTTGTCCTTCCTCATCTTGCAAAAGGTAACATTTAAAACCATGAATTATACCAGGTTTACCAAATGTTAATGTAGCTGCATGTTCTCCTTTATCAAAAGATCTGCCAGCAGGTTCAACACCGTGTAATTTACATTCTTCATCATCTAAGAATGCCGAAAATAAACCCATTGCATTACTACCGCCACCAACACAAGCAACTACGTTATCAGGAAGTTCACCAGTCATTTGCTGAAATTGATCTTTGGCTTCGATGCCAACAACTCTTTGAAACTCTCTTACCATCATTGGAAACGGATGCGGGCCAACAACCGAACCAATACAATAAATAGTATTTACAGGATCTTTTAAGTATGATTGAAAGGCTGAATCGACAGCTTCTTTTAAGGTTTTTAAACCATGTGTAACAGGAACTACCTTTGCTCCTAAAATCTTCATGCGCATTACATTAGGGTGTTCTTTTGCCATATCAACTTCTCCCATGTGAATTTCGCATTCCAACCCAAAATATGCAGCAGCAGTTGCCAACGCAACACCATGTTGGCCAGCACCGGTTTCGGCAATTAATTTCTTTTTGCCCATATACTTGGCAAGAAGAGCTTCGCCCATGCAATGGTTTAACTTATGGGCTCCGGAGTGATTTAAATCTTCTCGTTTAAGATAAATTCTTCCTCCGTATTTGTTAGATAACCTATTGCAATAGTATACAGGTGTTGGCCTTCCCTGAAAGTGCTTTCGAATACTTCTTAATTCTGAAATAAACTCATGAGATTTACTTATAGAATAGTAAGCATCGTTTATTTTTTGCATTTCGGCATTCAATTCTTCAGGAATATAACTTCCGCCATATTCGCCGAAATATCCCTTATCGTCAGGATAATTTTTAAAATAGTTAGTTGACATTTATTAAAATTTGATTAATAATTTTCTGTGGTTTTTAATTTAATCCAAATATAATAATCGGAATTGATTTTGTTTTAATAATTACAAGCTGATGTATGAAAAAATGCAATGTTTCGTAAAAACTTCCAGCCCGGAATGCCATTGGAAAAGATTATAGATTACTCGCACCCGGATAAGAAATTGCAGAAACATTGCACTGTTTGCAAAGGTAAAAAAATAACGATTGCTTACATTTATCTTGTTAAGTTGATTTTTATTTAAGATTCTAAATTAGATATAACTGCTTATTTGCATTGCTATTGGGAATTGATATTTGTAATTTGTATAGATTCAATTTAAATAAAACGGAGGTTGCAATGAATGAATTAAAAATATCCCCAAAAGGGAGAGTTGCTTTTGTAAGTGGTGCAAATAGAGGAATTGGAAGGGCAGTAACCATTGAATTGCTGGAAGCCGGAGCAAAAAAAGTGTATGCTGGTGTTAGAAACTTGAAATCGTTGGATGATTTAAAACCAGAATATGGAGAACGTTTAGTACCTGTAATGCTGGATTTGAAAAATGATAAAACGATTATTAAGGCTAGCAGACAAGTAAAAGATGTTGAAATTTTAATCAACAATGCCGGAGTGTACGAAGCCGGAGGTTTCTTTTCTGATGAAACACTGGATAGTCTTTCTGATAACTTCGAGGTAAATGTTTGGGGCTTGGTTAAGCTAAGTACTTCATTAATTGATCATCTAATGAATAAACCTTTTGCCGCAATTGTAAATGTTGCTTCGGTATTGGGATTAGCAAGTATGCCTGTTGCAGGAACTTATTCTGCATCGAAAGCTGCAGTGCATAGCATCACTCAAGGAATGCGTGGGGAACTGATGAATACTAATATTTTGGTAATGGGAGTTTATCCTGGACCAATTGAAACAGATATGACTAGAAATCTGGATATGGATAAGGACTCTCCGCAAAATGTAGCCAAAGATATTGTTAAAGCATTAAAAATGGGAAATGAATATGTATTTCCTGATATGATGTCGAAACAAGTGGGAGAACTTTATTTGACTGAACCAATTGCAGTAGAAAAACAATTTGCTAATTTCATTTCTGCGGAAGAAGAGGCTTAATAAAATATGATACCATTTTTGATTTAAATTTTCACATTGGTATGAAACAAAAAATGCAAATTTATCTCATTGTCAACGAATAATGTTGCTTACAAGATTATAATAACCAAGGGAGAAATCAATTCTTCGATTTCTCCCTTTATGTAATTAAATATTTGTAGTAAGCTTGTTTTTACACAATCCATTTGGTTAATAATTCAATTAACTTCTCTTCTTGTATAGGCTTAGAGATGTAATCAACAAAACCATTTTTAATACACTTTTCCCGATCGCTTGTCATTGCATAAGCTGTTTGTGCAATTATCCGGGTATCTGATTTGTATTCAAATATTTGTTTTGCAGCTTTGTATCCATTCAATAATGGCATATTAATATCCATTAAAACCAATGATATATTATCATTCTTTTTAAACATTTCAACTGCTTCGACACCATTATTAGCCCAAAGAACTTTTAAGGGGATATCTTCAAGAAGCTCTTCTATGAATAATTTGTTAATATCATCATCTTCTGCAACTAGAATTGTTTTTCCATTAAGTAATTTGGTGTTTGCAATAGAATTGCGATTTGAATTAAGATGATGTGGTTTTAATGGGATATATGGTATTTCGAAAGTAAAAATACTCCCTTTTTCTAATTCGGATTGGACAGAAATTGAACCACCTAATAGATTTACGATTCCTTTTGTAATTGCAAGGCCAAGACCAGTTCCGTCATACTTAGCTTTCTTTGTGTGATTCAATTGTTTAAAGCGTTCAAAAATAACACTTAGTTTATGTTTTGATATGCCAATACCAGTGTCAGATACTTTAAATACAAGCTGCTTGTCAATAATTTCATAACCAAATTCAATAACACCTTCATTGGTAAATTTTAGGGCATTACCTAATAAGTTGGTCAGTACCTGTTTTAATCTTGCCGGATCAGTTTTTATTGTCAAATCTGAACCAGATTCCATAATATTGGCTTTTATTTCAATATGACCTTTCCCTTTTTGGTGTTTTAACTCATTAAAAGTTGTTTCCAGCTCTGTGAATAAATTGTTTAAGAGGCAAGGCTTGTTATTTATTTTTAATTCGCCTGCTTCTATTTTAGAAACATCGATAATATCATTTATCAAGTTTAGCAATTGTTTTGAACTATTTTCAATAATATCTACGTACTTATTTTTTGTTTCCGGGGTAAGATTTTTCTTTCTTAGAAGTTTTGCAAAACCAACCAAACCATTCATAGGAGTACGTATTTCGTGACTCATGTTGGCCAAAAACTGGTTTTTATATACATTGGCTTTTTCTACTTTTTTAATAGCTTCCATGAGCTTCAATTCCGTTCGTTTTTTAGTAGTAACTTCTATTACAATGCCAGAAATAATTATATCCTTTTCACATTTAAAAACAATTTTACCGATATCCTGAAACCATTGATAATTACCATCAATATTTTTAAGACGGTATTGGCACATGTAAGTTTCTGATTTATCTTCTAAATGATTGTGTAGTGCTTCCGTAACAATCTTATAGTCATCAGGATGAACCAGTTCCATGAAATCGTTATAATACTTGAAATCCTTAGGATCTCGTCCAATCATTTTTGCTTTCTTTTCGTTAAAAGAAATTTCTCCCGATGGAAATTTCATTTCCCACCAAGCCATGCTACCGGCTTCAAGTGCAGTAGTTAATCTTGTTTCCGATTCATTTAATTTAGCTTTCGCTTTTTTAAAGCTATTAATATCAACAAAAGTAATAACTGCACCTTCAATTTTTTTCTCAGTAGTAATAAATGGAGTAATGCGTTTTAAATACCAATTCCCTTTATTGTCTTGTATTTCTTTTTCGAAAGATTTCAGTTCCTCCAATGAAGTTTTTGAGTCAGAAATGATAGATTTTCGGGTATTTTCTTCAAATTCGGATGCAAAACTTACTATTGATCTTCCTATATCAGAATCTTCAAGGCTGAAAATACGTTTTACGGCAGGTGTAAATTTTCTGATATTTAACTCAGTATCCAAAAAAAGTGTACCTATATCTGTACTGTGCAACAAATTAGTAATGTCGTTATTGAGGTTTGCCAATTCTCTGTTTTTCTGCTGAAATTCTGAATTTACCGTATATAATTCTTCATTTACAGATTGTAATTCTTCATTCGAACTTTGCAATTCTTCATTGGATGACATAAGTTCTTCATTTGAACTTTGTAATTCCTCGTTACTGGTTTCCAATTCTTCAACGACATTCTGTAGTTCGGCCCTGTTTTCTTTCAATTCTTGCTCAAGATCTTCGATACGTTGCTTCGAAAAATTAGAAACATCTTCATTTGAAAGTAAAATTTGTTCTTCTGTATTATTAGGTGTACCAATTCCAAACTGCACCAAAAAAATATTACCTAAAGAGCCATCTCTTTCTACACTTTCAAAAAACAAATCGGTTGAAATTTGCTCATCCCCAATGTTACAAATAAGGTTCTTGATACTTACAGATTTGTTTGATTCTATAACTCTGCGCAATCCATTTCGAATAATAGTGGCCAGTTCGGGAGTAACCATATTTAAAAAATTGTTTGAAAATACTCCGTCAGATTGGCTAAACCACTTTTTAAAATCTCCTAAGATAAACTGAACATTAAAATCAATATCAACAAATACCGATACTGGTACATGTTTCTTACTAAGGTATTTATAGTAAAATAACTCGGTTTGCTTTTTGTTCGATGCAAATTGTTGTGGCTTGTTGATGAAAAATTTTGTAGCTCCTGAACCTATATTGTAATGATTTTCTTCAATATCCCTATCCATAGTAAGCCTTTTATTTTCATAGAGATTCTGGAAAATTTTATGCTTATTATCGATAACTTTAAATAAGTTACTAACATTGCCAAGAGATTCGCTGTTGCCTAAAAATAGGAATCCATCTTTGTTCAATGAAAATTGAAAGCCTGAAAGTACCGATTTTTGAGTAGTGTTGTTAAAGTATATTAGTAAGTTACGACAAGAAATTAAATCTACTTTTATGAATGGAGGATCATTCGTTACATCGTGATAAGAAAAAACGATATTCTCACGTATTCTCTTTATAATCTGAATCTTTTCGCCAGATTTTACAAAGTAATCTTCAAGGTAAGACCTGTCAATTTCAGCACAATTATTTACTGGATAATCACCAATACTTGCCTGATGCAGTGCTCTTTTATCAATATCGGTTGCAAAAATTTTATAACCAACACTTAGCTTATTGTTTCGAATATGATCTTCGAACAATATGGCAATGGAATATACCTCTTCGCCACTTGAACACCCTGGTATCCAAACTCTAATTGTATCTTGTTTGTTTTTTCTTTGACAAATTGCTGGAATCACAGTATGTCTCATTGTATCATAAGCTTCTTTGTCTCTGAAAAAACTGGTTACTCCAATTAAGAATTCCTGATTAATTGAGGCTAACTCCTTATCGTTTTGTTTTAAAAATGCTAAATATTCTTCCAATGTTTCAATGTTGTGCAAGCTTAAACGTTTTTCTAACCTTCGCAAAAGTGTATTGATTTTATATTTTTTATAATTTACTCCGGAATGCTTCTGAATTAAGGTTAAAATATTCTGAAAAGTTTTTTCATTATCTGTTTGGGTATTGTTTTTTCCTTCAAGTTGCAAGCGTTTTCCTGTAAAAAGCACAATCTTTTCTGCGATTTCATTAGGAGGCAAAATGAAATCAGAAAGATTTTTTGAAATGGCTGAATTTGGCATGCCATTGAATTGCGCAGAATCAGGTTCTTGTACTAATATTGTGCCTCCTGCTTCTTTTATGGTTTTTATCCCTCTGGAACCATCTGAACCAGTTCCGGAAAGAATTACACCAATTGATTTTTCTTTATAAGATTCACCAAGCATATGGAATAAAATGTCGATGGGCAAGTTAAGATGATCTTTAGGTGCTTTATCAAGTAGGACAAATTTACAATCTTTGATACCTATGTTTTTGTTACGTTGATTAAGATAGATACAATTTGGCTCTAATTCCTGATTATCTTCTGCCGTAAAAATTTTCATTTTTGTATGCTTGGCTAATAATTCAGGCATAAGACTTTTAAAATCAGGCGATAAGTGTTGTATGATTACAAATACATTACCTGTATTGTCTGGAATATTATCAAATAATTGCTGAACTGCACCTAATCCGCCTGCCGAAGCTCCAATTCCAACAACATAAAAGTCTTTTTCTTGTTTCATCATTTCCTGTCTTAATTCAAGTTGTCTCTAAATTTATTGATTTTTAAGATGACAACCAACGCAAAAGTTTTAATGATTTGTTAACATTTTTGTTCTGAATTCTAAATTTTAAACCACGAAAATGTGAGTTTGATGATTGTAAAGGTCTGAGAGATTCTTTTTCAAAAAAACTTGCTAAATGAGAATATTCTCAATATTTTTACTTCCAAAATAATCAATATGCCGAGAAGAACCAGATTGAGAAAAGTTGTGGAACCACCACGTTTTAAAGGATATAGGCCTTTTGGAGTTAATGCTAAGAAGAGAGAATCAATTGATTTGCATTACGAAGAGTATGAGGCTATTAAATTGGCTGATTTCGATTTAATGAATCATAAGGAAGCAGCAGAGCTTATGGGAGTTTCACGCCCCACATTTGCTAGAATTTATGAAGCAGCCCGAAGAAAAATTGCCGAAGCTTTGGTGATGGCTAAAAATATCAATACGGTTTATGGCAATGCTATTATGGACAAGGATTGGTTTGTGTGCAATAAATGTCATGCACGTTTTAATATTCCGTCGGGTATGGATAAAGAAAAATGTCCGGCTTGCAATTCAAGAAAAATAGAATCTTTAAACAGAATAGAACAGATAAAATGAACATTAGTGTAAATATTCTAAAAAATATACACAACAGAATAGTTTGTACTGAATTGAAATCGGGAATTAAAATTCATCAAAACCCTAAAACTTTTGAAGCCATCTGTTAATTATAAAGAAAATTTAATCATATGAAAACAATAATAACATCAACAGGAAAAGGAGAAGATAAACTATTTGATTTGCGTTTTGGTCGTGCAGCTTGGTTTTGCATTTATGATGACAATGAAGATAGTATGAACTTTATTGAGAACAAACATATTAATGCACCATCAGGAGCTGGCGGAAAGGTTGTTGAAGATGTTGTAGAATTAGGAGTTACAAAGGTTATATCAGGTGATTTTGGCCCTAAGGCTAAGGATTTACTTGACAAGTTCAATATTCAAATGGTCATTTTAAAAGATGATCATAAAACTGTGCAAGACATTGTTAATAATCTAAAATCTTAAAATTTTTGTTATGCCAAAACTAGATAAATCCGGTCCTGAAGGAAAAGGACGTAAAACTGGTCGAAAACTTGGAACCTGTAATGAGGTAAGTAATCAAACACTGCTTGAAAATTTGGGCAAAGGTATGGGATTAAAAAGACAGAATGGAGGAGGTATTGGCAAAAAGAAACGCTTAAAAAGCGGGAAGCAAATTTAATATTATCAAATATAAACAAAGAAGTAAAAATGAAGAAAAAAATTGCAATCCCAGTAAAACAGGGTGTCTTAGATACTCACTTTGGCCACTGTAGCCACTTTGCTTTAATAGATGTTGAAGGAAAAGAAATTATTGCAGAGGAAGTAATTCCTGCACCTCCTCATCAACCAGGGTTATTACCTCCATTTCTGGCAAATTTAGGAGTTACTGATGTACTTGCCGGAGGAATGGGAGGGCGAGCAATCGATCTTTTTAATGCACAAAATGTAAATGTATTTGTAGGCGCACCTGCTTTGGAAGCTAAAGAATTGGCAATTGGTTTTTTGAATGAAACTATAGAATTTAATGCAAACTGTTGCGATCATTAGATATGAACTCAGGTTATTTAGGAAAGGGGATTTAGTGATTAAGCGTAACAAGAAATAGTATTATGGGCTATAAAGTAGCTGTGTGTAGTGGTAAAGGCGGAACAGGTAAAACAACGGTAGCAGTTAGTCTTTTTTCAACCATTCAAAATAAGTGGACGAAAAATGTGCAATTAATTGATTGTGATGTAGAAGAACCTAATGATTTATTATTTTTTAAAAATGCTAAAATAATCAATCGTTCCATTGTAAATCAAGCAGTCCCTGTAATTGATGAATCCAAGTGTACATTTTGCAGAAAATGTGAAGAGTTTTGCGAATTCAATGCCATTTCAATTATTCCATCGGTAAAATATATTGCGGTTGATCCTAATATGTGCCATTCCTGCGGTGCATGTTTGTATGCATGTAGACAAGAAGCTATTGCAGAGAAAAAATATTCTATTGGTGAGTTGACAGAATATACCATAGGTATGAAAACTGATATCTTGGAAGGGAGTCTTACAATCGGGTCGCCAATGCAAACTCGCATTATTAAAGATTTAAAAAATAGAGCGAATGAGGAAGCAGATATTTTAATTTATGATGCACCTCCGGGTACAAGTTGTCCGGTAATTGAAACAGTTTCTGAAGCAGATTATGTTTTACTGGTAACTGAACCAACACCATTTGGATTATATGATTTACGTTTAACGGTAAATTTGATGAATGAAATGCAAAAACCTTTTGGAATTGTTGTGAATAAAGCAGGTTTGGGTGATCGTGAAGTTTACGACTACATAACAAATGAAGAAATTGATTTGTTGGCAGAAATACCTTTCAACCGCAACTATGCTTCTCAATACGCACAAGGAAAGCTTCTTGCTGATATTCCTCCAATAATAGAACAAGAATATTTGAAACTTGCTATATATCTGAAGAACAGAATTCAATATGATTGAAATAACAATTTTAAGTGGTAAAGGAGGAACGGGAAAAACCGGATTGACAGCAGCATTTGCTGCTATAGCAAATAATTTTGTTTTGGCGGATATTGATGTTGACGCACCTGATTTACATTTAATAATGCAACCAAAGTGTATTGAAAGAAATGTGTTTCATGGAGCAAGGATTGCTTCAATAAATACCGGTACATGTACAAACTGTGGCTTGTGTAAAAAAGAATGTCGATTTAATGCAATTCATTATAAATCAGAAGGTGGTTTGGAAGTAAATCCTTTTGAATGTGAAGGCTGCCGACTTTGTGAGAGGATATGCCCTGTTCAAGCCATAACATCAGAACATAGTTCTAATAATTATTGGTTTATATCTGAAACCAGGTTTGGAACAATGTTGCATGCAAAAATGGGATTGGCAGAAGAAAATTCAGGTAAATTGGTTACTGTTGTAAGAAAAAATGCGAAAAAAGAAGCATTCAGACAAAATGCCGATTTCCTTATAAACGACGGACCACCTGGAGTTGGGTGTGCAGCCATTGCATCAGTTACAGGAAGCGATCAAGTTATTCTTGTAACTGAACCCAGCAAATCAGGTTTTCACGATGCCGTCAGACTTATAGAACTAGTTAACAAGTTTAAAATTCCTATACATGTTGTAATAAACAAGTGGGATATTAATCCGGAAATTACAAAGCAAATGGAATCTTTTTTCCTTACACAAGGAATTCAACTTATAGGAAAAATCCCATTTAATGAAGATATGGTAAATGCCATTGTAAATCAAAAATCTATTGTTGAATATAAACCGGAATCTGAGATTGCCAAATCAATTAAAAAAATGTGGATTAGAATATCAAATCAATAAAAGTAAAATAATGATAGTAGGAGAGTATGTAATTAGAACAAGGTATGGAGAAGTGGATCAAATGGGTTATGTATATCATGCCAATTATGTGAATTATTGTCATTCTGCCCGCACTGACTTGATGAGAACTTTGGGAGTTGAAGATAAAATATTGGAAGATCATGGAATAATGCTTCCGGTAGTAGAAATGAATTTAAAATATAAGAAACCAGTAGGTTATGATGAAGTATTGACAGTTTATACGACAATTAGAAATATGCCGGATACACGATTGAAATTTGAATTTGATTTCAGAAATTTATATGATGAAAAAGTGTGTTCTGCACAAACCACAGTTGTTTTTGTAGATAGTATCCAAAGGAAACCAAAACGCATTCCGCCAGTGGTGTATGAAGCTCTGAAAAAGTATTTTAAAATAGAAGTGTAGTCATGTAATTAGCCTATTAATATTCGAATTTATTTAGGTAAGTATGAATTTTTTTAGAGTTGGCATATCGCGTATACTACACATTTAAGTATTTCAGGTAAAAGCTTTTCATTTCTTCTAAATTTTTGTTCTGATTGTTGCTGGATATTTTGCTTTGTATAAATCATAAAACAACATCTGTTTATCGAATATATGAATTGATTTATAAAAATGATTTGAAGTAAATAGAAACTTATTATAAGCTATTATAATATTGAATATTTTTGTTGTTCATTAAAATCAAATAGTATTATATGAGCTTTTTACACCCTATGTTTTTTAAAATTGTGTTGTTATCATTTATTTCGCTTTTCTATTCATTACATGTTAGTGCATATGATAAGAAAGAAAATAAAAATTTAACCTTTATACTTTCTAAAAAAGTTGAGATAGTTCAAACGGATGATTTAACGAAAGATCTTAATGTCGAAGTGTCAGAATGTAAAATAGTTAAATCCACATTGAATCACAAATTTATTGAAGGTGTAGCACCTTGGTCGGCCCTTAATAATAATGTAGTTTGTAGTTTAGTTTTCGAAATTGATATTCCTAATATTGATATTAGTAAGAAGCAAATTGCAAAACCATTTTGCAAAACTTCTGCAGCATTGTTGAAATTGAATAATCAATCAATTGTAGATATTAAAAACCACAAATTATACTATTATCAGAATAGAGAATGGATTAGATGCAATGAACTTTCAAACCTTATTATTAATGATAAAATTGTTAAAGCTAAGATTCAGATACCTATTTTAAATTATGAATTACAAAAACTTATAAAATTAAATACATCTTCTATCGATAAAGTACGAATATTATTTGATGATGATGAAAACTATATTGATTGTTTGATCAATGCAGAATCAAGGGGTTATTTATTCAAGAAGCTAAATGAATTGGCTAATATAGACAACAATGAAATGCAAATTAAATCTATTATAGCTAAACAAAGAAGAGGATTTTAGTTTGTAAATACATTTTAAAGTAACCCTACGGTCTACCACATATTGCAAACCCTGACTACTTTCATTTCAAACAATGAAATTAGTCAGGGTTTATAATTTTACAGGGTTTTCTAAAAAGATTGGAATTTGCTGTAATATTCTAACTTTTTGCAGATTTTTTCCAATTGTGTGGCAATAGATCTGCAAGATCCTTTGAATAATCGCTATTATATGCAGGAATACGAGTTAGTGCATCGGTTAACCACTTCTGGTGAATTCGCTACACTGGCTTACGCTTATAAAAATCATATTTAGTTGCCGAAGTTATTGTATTCGGGGCTTAAATTTTCCCATCTTTCTTAATTGATAGATGGTTTTTTTATTACTGGTAATACGAAAATAAAATATCTCAAAAAGATAAATGAATAGAATTTTGTAACTAATACTAATCAATTTTTCAATTGAAGCTGTATATTTTGCCTGAAAAACAAAAGTTTACGAAAAGAGGAATTCATCTACGAATTGTAGAGCTTTTCTACAGGTCTGAAAATCAGTTTATTTTTATAGAGACTGATTAAGAACTCTTAAACTTTTGTAACATTCAGATTTAACGTACGT
>JAOARS010000095.1 GCA_025210415.1 Marinifilum sp.
GGTTAAGACTTTTGCTTATTTCAAAGACGTGATACAGCGATTAGCAGAATCACCTAACATATCCAAAGACAAAATACGAAATTTGCTCCCCGATAAATGGGCTGAGCAATAAAGCAAAACAAACCATCGCCTCAACATAGCGAGATGGTTTCTTGTATACGTTTATGCGGAGACGCTTACCCATTATTGACAATCCCACTTAGAATGAGAATATCAAATATAAAAAATCCGAACCAATAAGGCTCGGATTTTTGTATCATCTCGAAAGTGAGATTTATGCTATTTTTTTCTTCAAGTTTGCAATTACAAAATAAGATCCCAACAGAACAAACGGAATACTTAACCATTGTCCCATATTTAAAGCCATTCCTTCTTCAAACGCTTCTTGGTTTTCTTTAATGAATTCGATAAAGAATCGAGCAGTGAAAATCATTACTAAAAACGCACCGAAAATCATTCCTGAGCGTTGCTTCGCATCAGTCTTCCAATACATAAACATCAATACACCAAAAGAAATCAGGTAACAAATTGCTTCATACAATTGTGCCGGATGACGTGGAGCTTTCGGATCATCAATAGATGCTCTTATAAATTCAAATCCCCATGATACGCTTGTTTTTATTCCAATAATTTCTGAGTTCATCAGGTTACCCAAACGAATGAAACATCCTGCCAAAGCAACTGGAATTACAACGTAATCTAAAATCCAAAGAATCGATTTCTTGCTTACTTTCTTCGAATAGAACCATAAAGCGGCGATAATACCAATAGCAGCACCATGAGATGCCAAACCACCTCGCCATACTTTTATGATTTCTGCCGGATTTTGTGAATAAAACTCCCAACCATAAAAGAATACGTGTCCCAAACGAGCTCCAACAACTGTTGCAATCATCGTATACAGGAATAGTTTATCAAGCCATTCGATCTTGATTCCATCCTTCTTAAACATTTTCTCAACAATGTAGTACCCCAACAAAAAGCCAAGTGCAAATAGTAGTCCGTACCAACGAACTGAAAAGGAACCAATCGTAAAAATTTCTGGTTTTACATCCCAAAGGATTGATAGTAACATATTTTATAAATTTAGTATCAAGATTCAAGAAAAGAAAGTATCAAGAATAGTTAATCTTGATACTTGTTTTCAAATTTAGCATTATTTGCGAATTCGCAGCTTAATTTAACGTAAATTAAAAATCTATTTTATTACTGATAACACCCTTTTGTCTGTAGACATTTTCCCTAAAAGGGAAAAACTCCTCATTTTATAGTTCTCCCCTTTTAAGGCAGGGCTGTTAAGTTCTTATTAGCTTAAAAATATCTTTAAAATTTACAGAAAAGTTCACATTGTTGTCTGTAACAGACCTTGCAGCAACCTTTCTTTGTATATTAATTGCTATGGAGCTAAAAATAGCTTGATTAACCGGCCCATTCTCAGTTTTAATTCTATTTTTGTCTTCATTGTGAATCACATCCTTCACCCAATGAAGAGAGTTTTCTATTGTCCAATGTCCACGAATTCCTTCATGATAAAATTGCGCAGAAGTCTCATATAAATCAGACATATACAAACGATCACTTATTGATTCTGACTTTTTCTTTATAGTATGCTTATGCACATGAATAAAACGTCGCAAATTCTTCCATTGCCTGCTTATTCCATTTACTACCACATCGAAAACACTAACATACCACGATGAATGTCTGCCATGCCCTTTTTCGTGATGCTCATAATAATCCAAAGGTTTCTGAGTAATCATGACGTTCTGAATTGTTTTAAATAAATTCTTCTGATTTCGTTTAACTTGAATGATATAATGGTTACCGCTTTCAACGATTTTATCTACTGTTTTTTTTGAGTATGCAGTGCGTCTAAAAACAAGGTTATTCCTTGACCTTTCAGCTCTTTTATTAAATGGTGTATGATTCCAACTTCACTTTTCTTTGCATTTCTATAGTCTTTCAAGGATCTGACTAATCCACTTTTTTGACAAAAAATACTAACAATTGCCTGAAAATCCTGATCGTTCCCAAACTCATCTGTGACTGTGGAAGCTAAGGCTTTCCCATCCCCACTTACCATTTCTCCTGTTGACATTGGCACATAAAAGGATGCCCATTTATTAAAAGCACAAATAAGCTGATGCTGATCTATTCGATTGACTAAGTCGGTAAATGTTACATGACTCGGAACGCTGTGTTTTAATTTTAGCTCATCTTTTAAAATTGCTTCCTGAGCTTTTAAAAATCGAGAGACTGGACGACCTCCAAAATAACCACATAAATTAGCCAGAATTATCATGCTAAGCATTTGATTCAGATTTACTCGCATTCCTACTGATCTTCGTGGATCCTTTATTTCACTTAGTGCTTCTTGTATTGTCATTGAAAAAAATCACAAATATAGTATCATTTTTGAACTTAACAGCCCTGCCTAGAAGGGGAGAACTTGGAAATTAAACAATTATAATATCTAATTGTTTTTCGAATCATATTCATAAAAATAAATGTGTTTAAATAGTAGCATCAATGGAGAAAGTAAAAGTCATGTGGCTTGAGCAAGGCACAAAATGGTAATATTAGGATAATCTATTTTAATTTGGTAATTGATTTAAGAACCGACAATACACATTATAGAAGTATAATTATTAAAATGATGCAT
Organism: Marinifilum sp.; assembly: GCA_025210415.1. Taxonomy (GTDB): domain Bacteria; phylum Bacteroidota; class Bacteroidia; order Bacteroidales; family Marinifilaceae; genus Marinifilum. The sequence goes on from JAOARS010000095.1 coordinate 2,663, forward strand.
GGCTATCTGTCAGGAATCTAAAGATATTGGACTGATTACATCACTTGAGCCATAATTTTTTATAATTTTACAGCCCCAAACAAAAATTCGAATTATATTACGGATATGGAAAACAAGTTGTTCATTTATAATACACTAAATCGAAAAAAAGAGTTGTTCGAACCACTTAACACACCATTTGTGGGTTTGTATGTTTGTGGTCCTACGGTTTATGGCGATGCTCATTTAGGCCATGCTCGTCCGGCAATTACTTTCGATTTACTATTTAGATATCTTACTCATTTAGAGTATAAAGTTCGCTACGTTCGTAACATTACCGATGTTGGCCATTTGGTGAACGATGCTGATGAGGGAGAGGATAAAATTGCCAAGAAAGCTCGTTTGGAACAGCTTGAACCAATGGAGGTAGTTCAATTTTTTACCGATCGCTACCACAAGGATATGGACGATTTGAATGTACGTAAGCCAAGCATTGAACCTCGTGCATCAGGTCATATTATTGAGCAAATGGAAGTGATTGACAAACTATTGGAAAATGGTTTTGCTTACGAAAGCAATGGTTCTATCTATTTTGATGTAGAAGCTTACAGCAAAAAATATGATTACGGAAAATTATCAGGCCGTAAGATTGAGGAATTGATCTCAAATACTCGTGAATTAGATGGTCAGAGCGAAAAGAAAAATTCATTCGATTTTGCATTGTGGAAGAAAGCGGCACCAGAGCACATCATGCGTTGGCCATCGAAATGGAGCGATGGTTTTCCAGGATGGCACTTGGAGTGTACTGCTATGGGAGAGAAGTATTTAGGCAAACAGTTTGATATTCACGGAGGTGGATTGGATTTACAATTCCCTCACCACGAATGCGAAATTGCACAATCAACCGGAGCAAACGGCAAAGAAGCTGTAAAATATTGGATGCACAACAACATGATTACCATTAATGGTCAGAAAATGGGCAAATCGTTGGGCAATTTTATTACACTTTCTAACATGTTTTCGGGCGAAAATGATGTGTTAGATCAGGCTTACAGTCCAATGACCGTTCGTTTCTTTATGTTGCAGGCACATTATCGCAGTCCGCTCGATTTCTCGAACGACGCACTAAAAGCAGCCGAAAAAGGATTCAACAGAATGATGGCAGCAATTGCTACTTTAGATAAAATTCAAGCATCAGGTTCATCGAGCATTAAGGTTGATGAACTAAAAAACAAATGTTACGAAGCCTTGAACGATGATTTGAATACGCCAATTTTAATCGCTCACCTATTTGATGGTGTAAAAATGATTAACTCTTTGGCAGCGGGAACTGAAAGCATTGCTACAGAAGATTTGGAAAGCTTGAAGGCATTGTACAATACTTTGGCATTTGATGTTTTAGGTTTGCAAGAAGAAGGAAGTTCTGAAGGAGGTGACAATGAATTGCTTGATAAGGTAATTGCCTTTTTGCTTGAAACCAGAAACGAGGCCAAAAAGAACAAAGATTGGGCAACCGCCGATAAAATACGAGATGAATTAACCAATTTAGGCATTGTGGTGAAAGATACCAAAGATGGTTTTGAATGGGAAATCACAAAATAATAATTGAAACTGTCCTGAGTAATCGGGGCAGTTTTTTATTTTTTAGCTAATTTAGTTAGATCAATCCAAACAATTAAACAAAGAACAAAAATGAAGTTTCAAATTCTCTTATCTTCTCTACTTTTTATTCTATCAGGATGTGGTAATGGTGTAAAAAAGAACAAGCACGAGAAAAAGGAAATTTCTCCTGCTGTTAAAGTTATTGAGTTTGTAAACAGCATGAGATTGAAAGCTCCAAAAAGAGGAGATTTATTCGCCTATGGTGAAGAGATTGAAATCTTGGTTCACCCAAAGAAAAAAGCTGGTGATATTGACTCCTTGCAATTGTGGGGCGATGGTGAATTGATACATACCATTACTGAAAAGCCTTGGAACCTGAAGTGGACACCTACAAAGGATAAAATGGGTAAGCACAACCTAAAGTTAATGGCTTATCACGAGAATGGAAAAGTTGGACTGCTTACTACCTATATCAACATAAAATCGAATCAAGTACCTGATGAATATTCTTACCAGATTGTAAATTCTTTTCCTCACGACAGACGTGCTTACACACAAGGCTTGTTTTTTCATGAAGGATTTTTGTACGAAGGAACCGGCAAGCATGGCGAATCGTCTTTAAGAAAAGTGCGCTTGGAAAATGGAGAAGCCATTTCCATTAAAAATTTGGAACAAGAATATTTCGGAGAAGGAATTGCCTATAGCAAAAACAGAATTATTCAGCTAACCTGGCATGCACGAAAAGCATTTGTGGTTGATCCTGAAACTTTCGAACAGATTGATTTCTTCGAAGTGCAGACTACCAATGGCGAAGGTTGGGGAATTACTGCCATGAATAATGAATTGGTAGTTTCTGATGGCTCGAACATACTTACCCTTCTTGATGATACCAATTACGGAAAGAAACGCACCATTGAAGTGTATGACAACAATGGAGCTGTTACCAACCTAAACGAATTGGAATACATTAACGGAAAAATTTATGCAAATGTTTGGTTAACAGAAAGAATTGTAATCATTAATCCTGAAACGGGTAGAGTGGAAGGAAATATTTATTTGGGTTCTATTCTAAAGCAGTCTGATAAAATCAAACTAGACAAAAACGATGATGTTTTAAATGGTATTGCCTGGGATTCTGAAAATCAAAGGATGTTTGTGACTGGTAAGCGTTGGCCTAAGTTGTTTGAGATTAGGATTGCGAAGAA
>JAOARS010000096.1 GCA_025210415.1 Marinifilum sp.
GTTAAATTGTTTTGAATATTTTGAGTTTAGACAAGTTAAAAAATTAAGGCATAGCAGAGTTACGGCGCAATTTTTTAATGAAGTGTAAACTTAAAATAGCAGAAGAATAATGCTCATTTCAATGTAATATTGGTATTATATGTATATTTCAAAAATAATGGAATTAAAACTTTCTTCCTGATAATTGGTGCGTATAAGCGCGAATTTTAACAAAGATTAAGAGAAGTATGGCAAAAAACAGACAGGTTCTACCGATAAAATCTCCATGCTCTGAATAAAATGTTTTACCAGCTATTAAATTCAGGTTTCCACGAAGTATTGTTTTGTTCCACCAACTTGTTTTAGCAATTATCATGCCTTTGGGATTGATATGAGCAGAAATTCCATTGTTTGCTACACGAATATAATCGCGTCGAGCTTCAATGGCTCTCAATCGACTGAAATTGAAATGGTGTTTGTAGCCTGGCGTGTTTTTCCACCAGCCATCATTGGTAATCATGCAAAGAAAACCAACGTTTTCAGGAATACGCTGAGTACAATAATCTCCAAAAATGGATTCGAAACAAACGATGGGAACTATAACCGTTGAGTCAGTCAAGAAATAATCAGTTTCGTTTTTGCTGCTGTAGGTTCCGTTGTAGCCTCCAATTTCCAACGAATATTGATTTAAGAATCCCAAATATTTGTCGAAAGGAATCCGTTCGAACATGGGAACCAGCTTTGTTTTGTGATAGAATTGTGGAGTGGAATTGGAAACTAAAAGTGCCGAGTTGAATGACTCCTGATGGTTGTTACTGTGCACGCCAATCAGGAAATTTGTTTTCGGATATTTCTCTTTCAAATCGCTTAATTGTTGATAGTATTCTGAAGTGTAAGGATTATTTTCATCTATTGATTGAAGAATTAAAGTTTCCGGACCAAATAAGTAATTCGGCGCATCTTCCTTGCAAATAGAATCGGCTAATCTGATGAATTCGTTAAAATGTTTGCGTTCATTTTCCGGCGCAAATTTTTCAGTATAAGGATCGAGATTGGGTTGAATCAGTGCATAAGATCTTTCTTCTGAAATGTTTTCAGACTTACGATTATTGTTTAGATAAGAATAGAGCAATGGAATTCCAAATAAGACTAGTAACAAGAAAATTTGAGAATATTTAAAATCCTTTTCTCGCCTGATCATCTCAAAAATGGAATAATTGATGAGGATAACCCATAAACTTCCTCCTCTTGTGCCTGTGTATTCGTACCATTGCACCCATGTAGGAGCAGATGCAAATGCATTTCCCAAATTTAACCAGGGCCAGGCCAAATCCCATTGAGTGTGGAAATATTCAAATCCCAGCCAGATAATTAGGAATGGAAATAGAATTGAGATGCGTAGTGTTTGCTTGGCTTTGCTGATTAACCAAAATATCAGCGCAAGCAACATTGAATTGAGAATGATTATAAGAATTACACCTATTACATGTGCTTGTGCTACCCACCAATAGGCCATCACATTCCAAACAGCGAAGCTTAAAAATGTAAAATTATAAAGTAGGTATGGATTATGATGCTTGCTCAGTTTCTCATCCAAAAAAAGGAGTGGAATCCAAGCAAAAAGAATCATAAAGAAAAGTGAAGGAATGCAAAAAGGAATTCCAAGAAGAATTCCTGATGTAATTGCTAGAAAATAATTGATATGCCCATTGGAATAGTTCACAGATATCAGAATAATATAAGTTAATTGTATGCGTAATCAGAAATATCCTACTAAGGTACAAAAGGAATAATAAGGTTGATATAATTGTTGCCAAACCTTAGAAACTGTTTTTGGTTTATTTTGGCAACTTAAGCACTCAGTCGGCTGCAAAAATTCTTTAAATAGCTAAGGCTATTCGCATCATTTTTCCTTTGTCTGAGTACTTCATTCATCCAAACTAATCCTCAAAAACAAAATTTAAACAGTTTCTTAATTTTCTTCCAATTGTTTGTGAATTATCGATGTGTTAAATTAACCCCCACTAAAATAATGATAATTGATGCGATTTGTGCCAATGATATTTGATCGCCACCAATTACAATTCCCCAAAAAATGGCAACAATTGGAATAATGTATGCAATTGAAGCGGCAAAAATATGTGATGATTGCTTGATGAGGCGATTGTAAAATATTACTCCGGCAAAAGTTAGTACCGCAAGAAGAGTCAACATTAAAGCACTATTGCTAAAGTTAGCGGCGGCCAATGGAGCACTTAAATCGGTAAATGCCAAATAACAACCTGCCATAGGGCCAACAAAAAGGAATGTCAATGATGCAATTTCGGTACCATTTAATTTTGGTAAAGCAAAGCTTACAATGTTAATACTGATTGCCACGGAAAATATGGCTAAGAAAACATAAAAAACTCCCCAAAAGTAGGATGTGCCATGCGAATTGCCGGAGAAACTAATCACCAAAGCACCTGCAAATCCTAACAAAATTCCACCAATTACTTTTTTGTTGGGTTTTGATTTAAAGAGTAGGATTGCAAGCAGTAGTGTAATCATCGGAAGCATTGCGTTCAGCATGCCAGCAACCGATGAGTTAATTTGTGTTTGAGCTTTGGCAAAAAAGTAGGAGGGGCCTATGTTACCAGTCACTCCTGATAATAGCAATGGAAGAATATTATTCTTATCTAACTTTTTAAAATTCTTAAATATTAATGGAAGAAACAGTAAAAAGGAGAGAAAAACCTGAAAGGTAGCAACCTGATTGTGACTAAAACTTTCGAGTGCAATTTCCCTTAAAATATAAGGGCTTCCCCAAATAAATGAAACCAACAGGAGTAAAAGCCAATTGCTTTTTTTATTTAATCCTTCCATAGGAATGTAAGAGCTGTGATATTATTCTTTTTCTTCTTCGAAAGCTTTGTATTTGGTAGTTAAGTCTGAAATTAACTGGCTAAAAGTGGTAACCGCAGCAATTGTTTCTTTTGAGATTTCTTTTTGTTGAAGCTTTAGCATTAAAATACCATATAAAGCAGTTAGACAAACTTCGATGTCGTTGTTTTCTTCTTTTGCCTGAGATTTTTGGCGAAATTCAGTAATGTTACCAGCAGCTTTTTCAAATAATCCGATATAGGCTGTATCTTTTTTGTTGTTTAGAAGATGCAAGTGAAAATCGTATAACTCATTTACATTATTTTTAAGAATTTGTAAATGTCCGCGCTCTTCAACTTTTTCAATCTTCATCATTTCAATCAAGTTTTCGTACCAAGCTCTGATTTCCAGATGCTTGGTTTCATCTTGCTTAAATTGAGAAATGATGTTTTTGTCAACAGCTTCGATATCGAATTTGTAAGCTCTTAATATATCCTCAACTTGCCACATGTATAAAATGTATTCGGCCAAATTGCTTTTTCTTTTTTCCTGTGCTATTATCATGATTGTTCAGTTATCGGTTGTCAGTTATCAGTTATTGGTTGTCAGTTGTGCATGAAAAATTGGAAGTCGTATCTCTATTCACTATTCATATTTACTGATCACTGGATTATCCTTTTTTTAATTTATCAATTAATCGACGTTCTAGTTTTGTTGGACGGCCTGTTCCTCTTTGGCGTTTTTCAAAACCATGAGTTTTGGTTGCGTTTAGTAAGTCCAATTGATCTTGTGCGGTAATGTCTTCAACAAAATCAACAGCTAGCTTGGCAGACATTCTTCTTCCGGATATTGCTTTAACACGATAGCTGCGAATAATTGGAGGAACACGAATATCAATTTTTTCATTCAATTTCACATCTCGCGAAGGTTTGATGGTAACACCGTCGATTGTAACCTTTCCTTTTTTACAAGCTTCGGCAGCCATGCTACGGGTTTTGAAAATTCGAACCGCCCACATCCATTTGTCTATTCTTACTTTCTCGTCCATATCTAATGATTTATTTCCCGTTTTTCTTGGTGTTATAGGCAGTCATGGTTCTTTGTATTCCAATTGTACTCATGCCTTTAATCATGTTGATACAGATTTTATAAAGTTCAGGTAATTTCTCCTTTTCTTCTTCGGTCCATTTACCCAAAACATAGTCGACTTGCTGGCCTTTGTGAAAATCATCGCCAATGCCAAAGCGCAAGCGCGCATAGTTTTGATGGCCTAATGTTGCATTGATATGCTTTAGGCCATTGTGTCCGGCATCACTACCTTTTGGACGTAAGCGTAAAGTTCCAAATGGAAGTGCAAGATCATCTACCAGTATCATCATATTTTCAACAGGAATTTTCTCTTTCTGCAACCAATAGTTAACGGCTTTACCACTTAGGTTCATGTAGGTGCTTGGCTTAACCAGAATGTAGGTTCTGCCTTTAAATTTGTATTCTGTCATGGCTCCGTAACGAGCATCTTTGAACTCAATTTTTGCAGTTTCTGCAAGTGCATCCAAAATGCCAAAACCAATATTGTGTCGGGTGTTGTGATATTCTGCACCTATATTCCCTAAACCCACAATCAGATATTTCATTGGATCAAATTTTTTTTCGCTATTGGGGGAACTGATCTTCCCTAATAAATTTTTCAGGAACTGTATCATAACAAATCCAAAGTTAGAATAATTGTTCGAATCTGAGGACATGCTTTGATATTAGAAAATTTGGTATTAAAAAACCTCCCATGCCAAAGGCTAGGGAGGTTATATTTTCTGCCAGAGAATAAATTATTCTTCTGTAGTTGCAGCCTGTGCAGCAGCACGAGCAGCTCTTGTAAGCTTAACCTGAACAACTACGGCATTCTTAGCATTTAATAGTTCAAGGTTATCGAAAGCAAGTTCTCTAATCTGAGTACTCTTACCAAGTCCTAATTCAGTTACATCGATAGGTAAGAATTCAGGAAGATCTTTCATTAAACCTTTCACTTTTAATTTTCTCAAGTTAACAGCCAATTTACCACCTGACTGAACACCTTTCGCAAATCCTTCAACTTTAATAGGAATCTGAACTTCGAAAGCTTTGTCTTCGAATACTTGGTAAAAATCAGCATGAATCGCTTTGTCAGTTGTAGCGTGGAATTGCACCTCTCTCATAACTGCAGTAAACACTTTACCTTCGATATCGAATTTAACGATAAAAGTTTCAGGAGTGTAAAGCAATTTGTTGATATCCTTCTCGCTAATTGCAAAGTGAATGTTTTCTTCACCACCATACAATTCACAAGGAACCAATTCTGCTCTACGTAAAGCCTTAGTAGCTTTTTTTCCTAAGTCAGTTCTTAAAGAACCTTTTAATTCTAATGTTTTCATTTGAAAATTATTTTGTGTTACTCAATACCAATATCATCACTTGGTAAAAAAAGTTCAATTGATATCCCATCACACGTTTATAATAGTTTTTACCTAAAATCCGCGCAAAGATAATAATTATAAAATAAAATTGGAACTGATTGATTCGCAATTGTAAACGTTTAAAATAGTTTTTGCGAAAATATCAGCAATGCTTAATGCTTTAATTTTTGAAGATTCTTCTCTCAATGGAATAGAGTTGGTAAAAATAACTTCTTCCAAAGCTGAATCTTGAATTCTTTCGTAAGCCGGACCAGAAAGAACTGCGTGTGAAGCAATGGCACGAACACTCTTAGCTCCTTTTTCTTTCAACATATCTGCTGCTTTTGTAATTGTACCAGCAGTATCAATCATATCGTCAACAATTACAACATGTTTGCCTTCAACCTCACCAATTGCTGTCATTTCTCCAACAACATTTGCTTTTTCTCTTCTCTTGTGGCAAATGGCCATATCGGCATGCAAATATTTTGCATATGCATGTGCCCTTTTACTACCACCCATATCAGGAGATGCAACAACAAGATTGTCAAGTTTTAATTCCTCGATATAAGGAAGTAGAACAGATGAACCGTAAAGATGATCAACCGGCACATCAAAGAATCCCTGAATTTGATCAGCATGCAAGTCCATCGTCATAACACGATCGACACCAGCAGCCATTAACAGGTTAGCAACCAATTTTGCACCAATAGCAACTCTTGGACGATCTTTTCTATCCTGGCGAGCGAAACCGAAGTAAGGAATTACTGCACAAACTTTGTATGCAGAAGCTCTTTTGGCAGCATCAATCATTAATAAAAGTTCCATCAGATTATCCGTAGGAGGATAAGTAGATTGAACGATAAAAACGTGAGCTCCACGAACGGTTTCTTCGTAAGCAGTTTCAAATTCTCCATCGCTGAATCGGATAATGCTTGATTCTCCAACATTTAAGCCAGCAGCTTCAGCAATTTTAGCGGCCAAATGCTCGCTATTCGATCCAGCAAAGATTTTAATCGGTGCTTTCATTAAAGTATTATTTGTTTATAAATCAGATAAGTTTTATTGTGCAAATTTAAAAAACTTGCTGCAAAAAAAATTAAATTAATCCTTTAACAGCAAATATTTTGACCAATTGATTTCTACCGTGTTTGCACTTATTTAAAATAAAAAGAAGATTTCTTTAGCAGAGATTTTCCTTGAATTGCGCTTACGGTATCATTATTCTCGTGTTATTTTAATTGTTTCTTCTATATAATTCAAAATTTCATCCTTACCCAAGCCTGACGATGAAGAACTGATGAAATAGGGTGGCATTTCTTCCCACGATTCAAGCATCACTTTTTTGTATGTTTCGATACTTTCATTAAGTTTTCGTTTTGTAAGCTTATCGGCTTTGGTAAAAATTATCGAAAAAGGAATGCCATTAATGCCCAACCATTCCATAAACTCAGTATCTTTTGCCTGTGGTTCGTGACGCGAATCAACAAGTACAAACAGGTTTATCAAATTGGGTCTGCTCTCAATGTATTTAAAAATAAGCCTTGAGAAGCGTTGACGGGTATTTTTTGCAACTTTTGCAAAACCGTATCCGGGCAAATCTACCAAATACCAATCTTTATTAATTAAGAAATGATTTACGAGTTGAGTTTTACCTGGTTTCGAAGATATTTTGGCCAAATTTTTATTGTTGGTAAGCATGTTTATTAACGATGACTTTCCAACATTCGAACGCCCTATAAAGGCGTACTCTGGCTTATCAGGTTTCGGACATTTTTTTACATCCGAATTAGACATTACGAATTCTGCTGCAGTAATATTCATTGGTTCTCCGTTTTCGTGCGCAAAGGTATACAGATTCTTATATTTTTCGAAATAAATTCAATTCTTGTTTCAGCAAATAAAAAACCTCTTCGCGAGATGTTGGGAAGAGGTCTTTTAATTTTATTGAGGTTTACTTGATATACACTTCAAGAATTTCAGTTTTTCCTTTAGGGAATAAAACAACATTTTCTAATTCAGCAGGAATTAAAACAGTTTCACCTTTGATAACTTCTGTAGTAATACCACCTTCGCTTTCAATAGTAAAACCACCATCAAGACACATGTAAATTACAAATGAATCTAACTGAGAATAATCTTTTTCGATTTGTTTGTCGAATTCAAGCCTGTTGGTTGTGAAATACGGACAGCGAACCAATTCGTTGGTTTTATTAATTTCCGTTTCGTAATCGGTTCTGTATTTCTTCTCAAAACTGTAGTCAATTGCATCAACAGCCAATTTGGTATGCAATTCCCTGGGGTTTCCTGCGTCATCAGTTCTGTTCCAATCGTACATTCGGTAGGTAACATCAGATGTTTGCTGAATTTCAGCCAATAGAATTCCTTTGCCAATGGCATGAACTCTACCAGCAGGAATAAAAAAACAACTTCCTTTTTTTACAGGTTCGTTGTTAAGAATTTCTTCCAACTTGGCTTCTTCCAGTTTGGCAACATATTTTGCTTTATCAACTTCCTGATTGAATCCTACAATTAGTTCAGATCCTTTGTCAGCTTCGATAACATACCACATTTCGGTTTTACCAAACGCATTGTGTCTTTGTTTCGAAAGTTCATCATCCGGGTGTACCTGAATAGATAGCACATCATTGGCATCGATAAACTTGATCAACAATGGAAATTCCATTCCAAACTGATCGTAAACATGATCACCAACAAGATCACCCATGTAAACTTCAATAAGTTCCTCAAGGTTATTTCCTGCAAGATTACCGTTGCTAACTACCGAAATATCTCCTTCTACTCCCGAAATTTCCCAGCTCTCACCAGCATTTGGCAGAGGAGAAAAATCTTTGTTTAAAACTGTTTTTAATTTGTTACCACCCCAGATTTTATCTTTTAGGATTGGCTGAAATTTTAAAGGATACAAACTCATTTTTGTACAATTAAATAATTTGATTGATGTTTATATGGCTTTTGGCAATATTTAAAATTCGTAATCAATAACTTTTTGGTCAATGGCCATTTCCTTAATCACTTCTATTGCTTTTGCATGATCAGGATGTTGTGCATACACCGATAATGCATTTAAATTTTCAATATCGACATTTACAATAAAATCATATGATGCCTCTGATTTTAGTTGATCGAAACCAATTTGTAAGAATTTGATTTCATCGATTTTGGTTTCTAATCCGTCAAACACTTCTATCAATCGGTTGTGATAGTTTTTCTTTTCTTCCTCCGACCCAAAAGCTTTGAATTTAAACATTGCAATGTGTTTGATCATTTTAAATTTTATTTTAATAATTAGTAACTTGCACGCCGAATTTATTGCAAAAATATCAATTTTGCATCAAACATCTAAATATCATACAACAATGTTGATTATTGGAATTGCAGGAGGAACCGGTTCGGGTAAAACTACGGTTGTCAGAAAAATAATAGAGAAATTACCTCAGGGAGAAGTTGCTGTTTTACCTCAGGATTCATACTACAGAGACAATGCTCACTTGCCATTGGAAGAGCGTCAGGAAATCAATTTTGATCATCCAAGATCGGTGGAATTTGAATTATTAGTGGAGCATATCAGGCAGTTAAAAAATGGAGAGGCAATTGATCAACCCATATATTCTTACTTAACTTGCCTGCGTTCTGATGAAACCATTAAGGTAGAACCTAAAGAAGTTGTGATTGTTGAAGGAATTTTGGCTTTAACGCACCCGGAACTTCGTGAATTGATGGATTTAAAAATATTTGTTGATTGTGATGCAGATGACAGGTTAAATCGTGTGATTAAGAGAGATATTGTTGAACGTGGAAGATCGGTTAATAAAGTGTTGGATCGTTATGAAAAAACGGTAAAACCAATGCATTTACAATTTATCGAACCATCAAAACGATATGCAGATATTATTGTACCACAAGGAGGTAATAATGTTGTAGCAATTAATATTCTTACTCATTTTATTGAAAAGAATTTGATTGTAAAATTATAATTGTGAATAAGATATTGTGAGGAGGCTTTGTTTAAGTCTCCTTTTTTTATAACTTTTCACTATTGTTTATGATAAATCAATTGCCATGCTTAATAAAGTTAAAGTTGAAAGTTTACTTTTTATTGATATTGAGACTGTTTCAGGAGTCGAAAATTTTGAACAACTCTCTCCAAAGCTTCAGGATTTGTGGGAAAAGAAATCCAATTACTTTAGAAAAGAGGAAGAAACTGCTGCCGATGTATATCAACGGGCGGGTATTTATGCAGAGTTTGGAAAGATTGTATGTATATCAACCGGAATGGTTACCCATAAAGATGGTGCCAGAAAGTTTGTTGCAAAATCGTTTTATGGCGATGATGAACGATTGTTGTTAGAAGAGTTTGCCGATATGCTGACTCGCTTTTGTAGCAAACCTTATCGAAACCTATGTGCACACAACGGAAAAGAATTTGATTTTCCGTACATTGCTCGTCGCATGTTGATTAATGGCATTATCTTGCCTGATATTTTGGACATAGCGGGTAAAAAACCTTGGGAAGTTCAGTTTTTAGATACCATGGAGTTATGGAAGTTTGGCGATTACAAGCATTACACATCTTTAGCCTTGCTTTGTGAGGTGTTTAATATTCCTACACCCAAAGATGATATTGATGGTTCGATGGTTGGAGAAGTATATTGGAAAGAGGGTGATTTGGAACGCATAGCTATTTATTGCGAGAAGGATATTTTGGCAACTGCGCAGTTGTTTTTGCGTTATCAGGGCGAAGATTTAATTGCAGAAGAAAATTTTGAGAGAATATTGCTATAAACCTACTATACAACTTAAATAAAACACAAAGACACGAAGGTGCAAAATATACGGATTCACTGGGCATTGGAAGGTCAAGCTGATTAGACGCAGAGAAATTTTAGAAAGATGGAGAAGCTTCGTCCCGAAATAGAATTTGTAAGCATTTGGGAGCCAAAGGCAACAAAATTCATAATCGGGAGAGAAGATCACCCAGCCGCACTTAAATTTTTCAAGTAGAAGAAATTTGAGCTTACACGCCCTGGATTTTTTGCATCCTTTTTCATCAATGGAACCGACCGAAAGGAGCTCATAAATTCCTTTTTTAAAGAAATCATCTTCATCCAATCTTCACATTAAAAACGCTTCAAAATATCCCGATATTCTTTCAGATTTTTCAAAGTAAATCTTAAATAAATCTGATGTTCTGTGATAGATATTTTTAAGCGAACTCTGGTTATTAATCCAGAACGAAATATTCAATTGTTTTTACCAGTAATCTGGGTTGTTCGGCATGAACCCAATGGCCAGCTTTTGAGATGGAGGTTATTTCGGCATATGGGAAAATTGTTCGAATCAATTGATGGTCATCATCAGTAATATAATTTGAGTTTTCACCTTTAATAAAGAGAACAGGAAAGCCTGTAATTCCTTTTCCTTTTTGGAATTTTTCCTTCTCCATTCCATCCATAATTTGAGGTAAATATTCACTAATGGTTTTAATGTTCAGTTTCCAAACAAACTCCTTATTGTTGTTTCGCTTTAAGTTTTTTAGAAGAAATTGTCTAACTCGTTCGCTGCTTATATTTTCTGATAGCTTTTTATCGATTTCCGTTCTGTTTTTATAGTCAGATAAATCGAAATTCAACATGGCCGAAACTATATTTTCGTGATTGATTGTTTGTGGTGCGTAGTCGGAGATTTTTGTGTAATTCTTTGGAACAATATCAGCAACAAGCAAATTGGTAACTCTTTCGGGATAATCGGTAGCAAAAAACATTACGGTTTTTCCTCCCATTGAATGGCCAAGAAGACTTGCTTTCTCAATATTGTGATCATCCATAAACTCAAGTAAATCTTCTTTCAGATCTTCATAGGTATGAGAATTGGAATGGGGAGATGCACCATGATTTCTTTGATCTAAAATAAAAACTTCGAAATTGTTGCCTAACTCTTTGGCAACGCTTAACCAGTTGTCCGATGAGCCATACAATCCATGCACAATAATCAATGGATGTCCTTCTCCAATTTTTCTATAATTCAACTTCATAAAGAAATACCATTTTAATGATATAATGCCTTAGGTATTATTGCCGATAGATTTCTAAAAGCGCGCAATAGGAGTGAAGCGAAGCGGCATTTTAGAAACAAATCGGTATAAAGATATAACAGTTCTTTAGATTGTAAAAAGAAAGGATACCATACTGGCATCCTTGTAAAAATATATCCTGAATAATTTATTTCAGACATTTTCGGTACATCTGAATCGTGTTTTCCAATCCAAAGTACAAAGCATCAGAAATTAATGCATGTCCTATTGAAACTTCAGCCAAGTTTGGAATTTCCTGATGGAAATGCTGTAAATTTTCCAAACTTAAGTCATGACCGGCATTAATTTCAAGGCCTAATTCGTGGGCTCTTTTAGCTGCAATCACAAAAGGGCGGATAGCTTCATCTTTGCTTTTTGGATACTCTGTAGCATAAGGTTCAGTATACAATTCAATACGATCGGTTCCTGTAGCTACAGCTCCTTCAATATTTGCCAAATTGGTATCAACAAAAATTGAAGTTCTAATACCTGCAGCTTTAAATTGGGAAATAATATCAATTAAAAGATCTTTATTTTTTACAGTATCCCAACCTGCATTAGAAGTAATTGCCTCTGGTGGATCAGGAACCAAAGTAACTTGCTCTGGTTTTACCTCAAGAACTAAATCGATAAAATCTTTCGAAGGGTAACCTTCAATGTTGAATTCGGTTGTAACCAAAGGTTTAAGGTCTCTAACATCCTGATAACGAATGTGCCTTTCATCTGGTCGAGGATGAACTGTAATTCCCTCAGCACCAAATCTTTCGCAATTAACAGCTGCTTCGCATACATTAGGAGTATTGCCGCCGCGAGCATTTCGTAGTGTCGCAATTTTGTTTATATTTACACTAAGTCTAGTCATTTTAATAGAATCTTAATTGAATAGAATGATAGGCAAACACGGTTCGAAAAGTTCGTAACTTATTTACCTATCGGCAAAAATAAAAGTAATTCCTAGAAAAACTATTTATGATCGCAAAAGATTTAATTTCTGATATAGTTCCTGTTTTAAGGGAAACTGATACTGGAATTCAGGCACTAAACTGGATGGAGATTTTTCGTGTATCTCACTTGCCAATAGTAAAAGGGGATGAGTTTTTGGGTTTAATATCGGACAATGATATTTACGACCTGAATCAGGCAGAAGAGCCTATAGGAAAACAAAAATTATCTTTGTTTAGTCCTTACGTAATGGAAAATCATCACATTTACGATGTGATTGAAATCATTTCGCGATTAAAACTTACCGTTATTCCTGTTCTGGAAGATGAAAAGACATATGTAGGCTTAATTACCTTAAATGATTTGATGCAATATATCGAGCGAATTTATTCGGTTCGTGAACCAGGAGGTATTATAGTTCTGGATTTAAATTCGGTTGATTATTCATTAAGCGAAATATCGCGAATAGTTGAAAGCAACGATGCTAAAATATTAAGCTTGTATGTGAAATCAGCAACCGATTCACGAAAAATAGAACTCACCATAAAAATAAATCGTAGTAACCTAACTTCAATAATTCAAACATTTTTACGTTACGATTATACGATAAAGACCACTTATGTGCGTGAAGATGATATGAAAGACATGTTAGAAGACCGATACAATTCATTTATGCGATTCTTAAATGTCTGACTTTTTAATTCGATTCTTATATATTTGTTTAGTCAGATTTATTGTGCTTTAAGAATATATTCCTAGGGCAGATAAACTGGGTAAACCAGTAAAAACAAACACTAACAAAATGAAGATAGCTCTGTTTGGTAAACTTTTTAATGAAAGTTTTACCGATAGCTTTAAGCTCATGTTCGAGGAGTTTGCCAAGCATAAGGTTGAGGTAGACATCTATGAACCTTTTTATGATTTTCTTATTCGGGAAATTAATTTTAAACCTCCGGTTAATGGCTATTATAAAGGTTATCAGGATTTGGACAAGAATGTTGATTTTGTTTTCTCAATTGGTGGAGACGGAACTTTTCTTGAAGCCGTAACCATTGTTCGTGATGCGGAAATACCAATTGTTGGAATCAATAGCGGGAGACTTGGATTTATGGCCGATATAGCACAAGATGAGATTCCACAAGCTTTATCAGATATTTTTGAAGGAAACTATACCATCGAGGAACGGAGCTTATTACATCTGGAGACATCTAAAAATGGCCTGTTTTCGGAGTTCAATTATGCTTTAAATGAATTTACGGTTCATAAAAAAGATACTGCTTCGATGATAACAATTCATACTTACTTGAATAATGAATATCTAAACTCTTACTGGGCTGATGGATTAATTATTGCAACTCCAACAGGTTCTACTGCTTATTCTTTAAGTGTTGGCGGACCTATCTTAATTCCAAATACTCAGAATTTCATCATATCTCCAATATCACCACATAATCTAACAGTTCGTCCAATTGTTGTTCCAAATCATCATGAAATTACTTTAAGGGTAGAAGGTAGAAGTGACAGTTATTTGGCTTCTTTAGATTCGAGATCATGTACTTTTGAATCCTCAATTGAACTTAAAATTAAAAAATCAGATTTTCAAATTAAAGTTTTAAAATTAAGGAGCCATGGTTTTTACGGAACCTTGCGCAATAAGTTAATGTGGGGAGTTGATAAACGTAATTAATAATCTAAAAGACACGACTTTTCATTTTAACAAAATTTAACTCGATAGGAATTATATTTTACCCCCGAAATAAGGATTTTTAAGATTATATGTTACTTTTGTAGCTTGTGAATGAAATTTGGGAGGTTGTATCCTTTTCAAAGCAAGGTTTTGAAGCTGTACGCAACAATTTCAGAATCGTTTACAAGTGAAAAACAAATTTGTTTTTATGCGCAGACTGATATTTGGTATACTTTTTTTTGTCGCATGTAATTCGACATTTTCACAAACCAAAGCAGAATTAGGTTTTTTTGGAGGGGTAGCCTACTATATGGGCGATATCAATCCAACTTATCACTTTTATTCAAGTTCTGTCGCAATTGGTGGAATATATCGGTATAACTTTAATTCCAGATATTCCTTAAAAGCAAGTATGTTATTTTCCGGGTTGAAAGGAGAAGATTTGGATTTTAAGAATTACTATCAGCAAAATCGAGGTGCTTCTTTTGATACAGATTTGGTTGATTTGTCATTACAGGCAGAATTTAATTTCCAACCCTTTTGGGCACCGAAAAAATCGAGAACCAAAAAGTTGGTTCCCTATGTAACGGCAGGTATAGGTTATATTGCGCCAAGTAGTACCGAATCATCGTTTACAATCCCAATGGGAGCTGGGTTTAAATATAACCTGGGTGGTAGGTGGACTACGGCTATTGAGTGGAGTTTTAGAAAAACGTTTACCGATAACCTGGATCATTTAGATGATCCGAATAATTTTAATGAAAGCAATTTAATGCACAATAATGATTGGGCATCCTTCTTTGGAATCATGTTTAGTTATAAACTATTTCCTGATAATGAAGAGTGTCATTCATACGGTCGATAAGTAATATATGTCATTCAAGAATAAGATTATAAAAGAAAAGTTGCCTTCTCATTTGGCAATCATAATGGATGGTAATGGTCGTTGGGCAAAAATGCGTGGCGAACATCGAATTGTAGGCCATCAGAATGGCGTTGAAGCAGTACGACAAACTGTCGAATGTGCTGCCGAACTAGGAATTTCTTACCTAACATTATATGCTTTTTCTACCGAAAACTGGAATCGCCCGAAAGACGAAGTTTTGGGGTTAATGTCATTGTTGGTAGAAGCTATTGAGAACGAAACTCCAACTTTAATGAAGAACAACGTTCGATTAAAGGCAATTGGAAATTTGAATAGTTTACCTGAAGAGGTAAGAGAGAAATTGAATGGAACCATTAATGCAACGTCAGTAAATACTGGTTTAACATTGGTTTTAGCACTAAGCTATAGCTCAAGATGGGAAATAGTTAATGCTGCAAAAACAATTGCGAACAAAGTAAAGGCTGGAGAATTTTCATCAGAAGATATTGATGATTCCATTTTTGAAAACCACTTGACAACTGCTGGAATACCTGATCCTGAATTGATGATTAGAACTAGTGGAGAAACACGAATTAGTAACTTTTTGTTGTGGCAATTGGCATATGCCGAGTTGTATTTTACCGAATTGTTTTGGCCTGATTTCGACAAGGAAGAGTTATACAAAGCCTTGTATAATTATCAGAACAGGGAACGTAGGTTCGGAAAAACAAGTGAACAATTAACCGATAATTAAGAATTAACCATTATAAGCAAAGTAATGATTAAACGATTAACTTTCATTTTTACTCTATTTTTAAGTTTTGCTGCCATAGCGCAGAAAACTGATACGATTTACAATCCGGTTGTGCAATATACTTCTTCGCCCAAGACCTATGAATTAGGTGGGGTTACTGTATCAGGAGTGAAACATTTGGAAAGTAACGTTCTGGTTCAAATCTCAGGTTTACGTGTTGGTGCTCAAATTGAAATACCAGGTGAAAAAGTAACCAAAGCAGTAAATAAACTTTATAAGCAAGGTTTATTTTCTGATATACAAATTACAGC
Source organism: Marinifilum sp. (assembly GCA_025210415.1). Taxonomy (GTDB): domain Bacteria; phylum Bacteroidota; class Bacteroidia; order Bacteroidales; family Marinifilaceae; genus Marinifilum. Next base: position 15,924 of record JAOARS010000096.1, read on the forward strand.
AACCAAGTTGATTGATAAAAAGATTTATCTGAATATTCACTTGCAAGAGCGTCCAAGATTATCTGAGGTTAATTATAATGGTACCTCAAAAAGTGAGACCAATAAGATTAAGGAAAGATTAAAACTACAGAGAGGAACTCAAGTTACTGATTATATGATTACCAATATCGAAACAATTGTCGGTAATTATTTCAAAGAAAAAGGTTTCTACAATGTAGATGTAAATGTATTGCAGCGAGACGATCCAAACGAAGCAAATAGTGTGATTTTGGATATCAATATGGATAGAAATAATAAGATTAAAATCAAGAATATCTTTATTGAAGGAAATGATGCACTTTCTGATAAAAAGGTGAAGAAAGCAATTAAGGATTCTAAGGAAAAACGTGTAAGAAATTTCTTTAAGTCCGCAAAATACATTGAAGAAAAGTGGCACGATGATAAAATTGGTTTGATTACCAAATACAATGAGAAAGGTTATCGTGATGCTATCATTATTTCGGATAGCGTAGAACAGGTATCTGAAGATCGTGTTAATTTGTATCTAAAATTAAGAGAAGGAAACCAGTATTTCTTTAATGATATTGCTTGGGTTGGTAATACTGTTTATACAAATTACTTTTTGGATAGAGTTTTAAAAGTTAAAAAGGGTGATGTATATAATCAGACCTACTTGAATGAAAGATTAAGGGATGATGATGATGCAGTAAGTAATTTATATTTAGACAATGGTTATCTGTTTTTTAATGTAAATCCGGTTGAAAGAGTTATAGGTAAAGATTCTATCAATATCGAAATGCGAATGGTAGAAGGTAAACAGGCTACTATCGACCGAGTTAATATTGTAGGTAATACAAAAACTCACGAACATGTTGCCCGTCGTGAGTTATACACTTATCCGGGCGAACTGTTTAGCAAATCTGATATTATACGTTCTGTTCGGGAATTGGCACAATTAGGACATTTCGATCCGGAAGCAATTAATCCTGATATTAAACCACATCCGGAAAGCGGAACTGTTGATATCACATATGAACTGGCCGAAAAAGCCAATGATCAAATTGAGCTTTCAGGAGGATGGGGTGCTGGTATGATTATCGGTACTGTTGGGTTAAGATTCTCAAACTTCTCTATTCGTAATATTTTCAACAAAGAAGCTTGGAGTCCGTTGCCTACAGGTGATGGCCAAACATTAAGTATTCGCGCACAAACAAATGGTTCGTTCTATAATTCATATAGTTTGTCGTTTACAGAACCTTGGTTAGGAGGTAAAAAGCCAACATCATTAAGTACTTCGATATATTATTCTCAGCAATCAGGATTCAACAGATCTGCATACAGATATACTGGTTTTACAGATGTTGATACCGATCAGAGCCAGAAAATTTTTGGAGCAAGTGTTGGTTTGGCAAGAAGATTAAAGTGGCCGGATGACTATTTTTCCTTGTACAATGAAGTTAGCTATCAGAATTTCAGGTTGAAGAACTGGGCTTACTATCTGATATCAGATGGAACATCGAATAACTTTAGCTTTACAACAACTTTATCGAGAAGTTCTATTGATAATCCATTGTATACACGCCGAGGATCTTCATTCTCATTAAGTTTGAAATTTACTCCTCCATATTCACTATTTGAAGATTTGGATTACTCTCGTGCAAGTGATGATGAGAAATACAAGTGGATTGAATACCACAAGTGGGTATTTAAAGGGAAGATGTATAATGGTTTACTACCTAAAAATGACAAGTTAGTGCTTTATACAGGAGCTGAATTCGGTTATTTAGGATACTACGATAAAGACAAGAGATCTCCGTTTGAAGGATTCGAAGTTGGGGGTGATGGTATGTCAGGATATAGTATGTATGGTAGTGATAATATTGGTGTAAGAGGATATGAGAATGGATCTTTAACCCCAATTCAGGCCGATGGTAGACGTTTAGGTGGTAATATTTATTCTAAACTTACGGCTGAGGTGAGATACCCGTTGTCTTTAAGCCAATCGGCTACTATTTATGCTTTGGCATTTGCAGAAGCAGGTAACTCTTGGTTCGAATTTGAGGATTTCCAACCATTTAATCTAAAACGTTCTGCTGGAGTCGGTTTAAGAATTTTCTTGCCAATGTTTGGTTTGTTGGGGATAGATTGGGCATATGGATTTGATGAAGCGAACCGACAGGGACAAAACGGTAGTCAGTTCCATTTTGTTATTGGGCAACAATTTTAACATATTTTAAGGATTGAATGTTGTCGACTGAATTAATTTGATTTACTTTTGAGCTTGTTTGAAAAAGGCATTATTATGAAACGTATTTTTTTACTGGTAATTGTATTGGTAATCAGTTTGGCAAGTGTTTATTCTCAACAACGATATGGTTTTGTTGATACAGAGTATATTTTGAACAAAATGCCTGATTATAAAAATGCTCAAGAACAATTAGATAAATTCTCGGAGCAATGGCAAGCTGAAATTGAAAATATTACAATCGAAATAAAAGAATTGCATACCAAATTTAGAGCAGATGAGGTTTTTCTTTCTTCTGAAATGAGAGAAAAGAGAGAAAAAGAAATTCATGACAAAGAAGTATTAACTCAAAAATTACAGCAAAAATATTTTGGCCGTAATGGAGAGTTGTATAAAAAAAGACAAGAATTAATGAAGCCTATCCAGGATGATATCTATGAAGCTATCAAGGAGATAGCAAAGTCTGGAAGTTATGGTATGATTATTGATCGTGCTAATGGGCCAACAATAATATACAGTAATACAAAATTCGATTTAAGCGATAAGGTACTGTATAAGTTAGGTATAAGAACTAAATAAATATCAAATAAAAACTAACTGAGTATACTATGAGACAATTTTTAAAAGTAACATTAGTAGCTACTTTCCTTCTTACAGGAGCTAATCTATTTGCGCAAACAGTAAAATTAGGGCATATTGATTCTAATAAATTACTATCAATTATGCCGGAAAAGGAAGAAGCTCAAAAGCAAATTCAAGCACAAGCAGCTGAATACGATAATCAGATTAAAGCTATGAATGTTGAGTATCAAACTTTAGTAAAAGCGTATGTTGAGCAAGAAGCCACTTTGTCTGAGGCAATTAAAGCTGACAAGCAAAAAGCAATTCAGGATTTACAGAATCGTATGAGAGAATTTGACGGTTTTGCTCAAACCGAATTGCAAAAAAAACAAACAGAATTGTTGAAGCCTATTTTTGATAAAGCTTCAAAAGCAATTAAAGATGTTGGGGCTGAAAATGGATTTACTTACATTTTGGACATTAGCACTGGTGTTATCTTATTTAATTCTGATAACAGTACTGATGTAATGCCATTGGTAAAAACAAAACTTGGGCTACAATAATCTTATTAAGATATTATATTTAAAGGTGGTATATTTATGCCACCTTTTTCATTTTATACTATAAAAAGAGCAGAAATTATAAATGTACATGAATATTCATAAACAAGCAATTGGCGTATTCGATTCTGGCTATGGTGGACTTAGTATCTTAAATGAATTTTTAAAAGAATTGCCTGAATATGATTTTATTTATTTAGGCGATAATGCTAGAAGTCCATATGGTACCAGATCGTATGATGTTGTTTATGAGTATACTTTACAAGCAGTTGAGCAATTGTTTTCGATGGGCTGCGAATTGGTAATACTAGCCTGCAATACGGCTTCAGCAAAAGCTCTTCGCACAATACAGCAGCGTGATTTGCCTAAAATTAACCCAAACAAGAGGGTATTGGGGGTTATTCGGCCAAGTGTTGAAGAAGTAGGCTTGCTAACAAAAACAAAACATGTTGGTGTTTTAGGAACAGTTGGAACAGTACGATCTAATTCTTATCCTTTGGAGATAGAAAAACTATATCCTGACATTAAAGTCTTACAAGAATCTTGTCCGATGTGGGTGCCTTTGGTGGAAAATAATGAGTTTAAAACTGAAGGAGGACAATATTTTATTAAGAAAAATATTGCTAACCTGTTGCAAAAGGATCCCAAAATTGATACAATTATTTTGGGTTGTACACACTATCCATTGTTACAAGAGGAAATCCAAAAATACCTTCCTAATCGTATTAATCTAATTCCACAAGGAGAAATTGTAGCAAAAAGTTTGAAAGATTATCTTAAAAGACATCCTGAAATGGAAGTGCGATGTTCTAAAAACGGGGAAAGAGAATTTTTCACAACCGAGTTTGTGGATAGTTTTGAGGAAAAAGCAGCTCGTTTTTTAAACAGCGAATTAAAAGCCAGGCACATTAATCTTTAAACAAAGGCCTGTGACAATATCAAAGGCCTTTGTTAATGAATTACTCCACAGTTTCTTCATCGGTTTGATACCAGCTGGCATACATTGCGTAACTATTTGCAATTCGGTTAATTTCACCTTCAAGTAATTCAGGACTGATTTCCTTAATTTTTTTAGCAGGTGAACCAGCATAAACACTTCCTGATTCAACATGAGTTCCTTTGGTAACCACTGAGCCTGCAGCAATTATTGAATTACTTTCGATAATTGCATCATCAAGAACTATAGCTCCCATGCCAATTAATACATTGTCTTTTATGGTACAACCATGTACAACTGCGTTGTGTGCAATTGAAACATTATTACCAATATTTGTTGGTGATTTCTTATAAGTTGCGTGAATCGTAGCATTATCTTGCACATTTACGTTATTGCCAAGCTTAATATAGTGAACATCACCACGCAGAACAGCACTATACCAAATGCTACAATCGTTCCCCATTTCTACATTTCCAATGATAGCTGCACTCTCTGCAAGGAAGCAGTTTTTACCAAATTTTGGTGATTTACCATTTAAATCTCTAATAAAAGCCATTCTTATTTAGTTTGATTATAAATACAAAGATAATTAAAATAAAACCTGATACTCAAAACTACAAGATGTTATAGAAAAAGTTACGCAAACGATAGCGTTAAGTATTCTGAATATCAAATAGGTAGTTTGTTAAAGAATTGAAATGGATTTAATGGAAAAAAGTAATAAACCGTAAGTTTCGTAATGTATTTCTATTTAAATTTAAAAGGTTTACGTAAAAAATGATTTGATTTTTTAAGAATTTTTCACACTTTTGACATACAAATTTGATAGGAATATCATGATTTGACAAAATTGAATAGATTTTAGTAGGGGTACATGAACATCATTCAATTTCAATAATTCTAAAGAGAGCATATTCTTTCTAAGATCTA
>JAOARS010000097.1 GCA_025210415.1 Marinifilum sp.
CTAAATTCTTTACAATTTTAATTCATTAAAAATTAAAACTACAACTTTTAAAAATTCTTAAATGTCTCTAAAAATAAGATTTCTAAACTTCATTGACCAGTTAATTGCGTATGAAACAATTTTGAAATTTATTTTTTTTACTATTTTTGCCGCTCATTAAAAAAATATCATCTGGGAAACTGGTAGCTCCCAATCAGAAATAAAATTTTCAGGATTGGACCAAAAAACGAAAGGATGAAGAAAACCAATGCAGCTCGCATCTTAGATCGAGCCAACATAGAATATGCAATTATCGATTACGATACAGATCCTATCGAATTAGGTGCTGAACGCGTAGCCGAGAAAACTGGTCAGCATATTCGTCATATCTACAAAACTCTTGTGTTATCCGGAGATAAATCGGGAGTTATTGTTGCCTGCATACCTGGTTCATCCGAACTCGACCTTAAATCCATTGCACAAATTAGCGGAAATAAAAAATGTGCTATGGTACCAATGAAAAATATTCAAGAGCTTACCGGTTACATTCGTGGTGGATGTTCGCCCCTTGGCATGAAAAAGGATTATCCTTTTTACCTCGATCAATCTGCATTAGAATTTGAGTACATTTTAATTAGCGCAGGAATGAGAGGGAAACAGATCAAAATAAATCCTTCCGATCTTTACTCGGTTACAAAAGCGACTCTCTGCTCTATCTCAAATCCTAAAATTGTAGAAATATGTTAGATTATAAAGCAATTATTTGGGATTACAACGGAACTTTACTCGACGATTTATCGATAGGAGTTCTGAGTATAAATAAAATGCTTGAAAAGAGAGGTTTACCATTACTTACAATTGAAAAATATCGCAACGTATTTACTTTTCCTGTAAAAAAGTATTACGAAGCGGTTGGATTTAATTTTGAAATGGAAGATTGGGACAAGACTGCAAATGAATTCATCGATCATTATACAACTTTGCTGCCTCAGTCGGGAATTTTTCCTGAAGCTATTAAACTTCTTTCGCATTTTAACAAAGAAGGAAAGAAACAGTTTATACTGTCGGCAATGGAACAAAAAATGCTTGAAGACTCAACTCGTGATGAGAACATCATCAAGTATTTCGATGAAATATCAGGAATTGATAATATTTATGCCAGCTCAAAAGTTAACAATGGCCTTCAGCTGATGGAGAAACATCAGCTACAAGCAAGTGATGTTGTTCTGTTGGGAGACACCACTCACGATTTCGAAGTTGCTAAAGAATTGGGTTGCAATTGCATTTTAATTGCTTCGGGCCATCAATCATACGAAAAATTAAAGCATACTGGTTGCTCGCATGTTGTCAACCATTTAAATGAGATAATTAAGAACTAAACAACCATTTATCATATTTTTACCTAATTATTCTATTAAACAATCATTATTTGTTATGAAAAAATTAATTGCAATTTTCGCTGTTTTGGTTTCTTTTGCTGCTAACGCACAAAACTTTCAGTTACACCGCGATTTCGACAGAGAACATTTCACAAGCACTTTCGAAATGTTTAAAGTTGACAAGTGGGGTAACACTTTTACTTTCATTGATTTTGATTATGATGGAGGAAACGTAAGCTCAGCTTATTATGAAATTGCACGTGTGCTAAAAACAGAAAAAATGCCAGTTGGCTTGCACGTTGAATATAACGGTGGTACTTCTAACAAATTCTCTTTTGCAAATTGCTGGATATTTGGTGCCAACTATGCAAAAGGAAACGCAAACTGGGGATACTCAACTTATGCAGGTTACAAAGCCATTAAGGGTGCTGGTAAAGCAAACTTCCAAGTTACAGGTACATGGTATGTAAACATGTGCAAAGGAAAATTCACTTTCTCAGGATTTGCTGATCTTTGGTCGGAAAATGGAGATGCAGAAGCTGTTGCCGGATTCGTTGTTTCAGATGACTTGGTATTCTTAACTGAACCTCAGTTGTGGTATAACGCTACTAAAAACTTATCAGTAGGTAGTGAAGTCGAAATTTCAAACAACTTCGCACAATCGGGCGAATTCAAGATTCGTCCAACTCTTGCTCTTAAGTGGAATTTCTAATCAACATTAAAAACTCATAATCATGTTAGATAAGTTTTTTAACATCACCAAACAGGGTTCTAACCTAAGAACAGAGATTGTTGCCGGTATTACTACCTTTATGACAATGGCATATATCCTGGCGGTTAACCCGGATATTTTAAGTGCAACCGGAATGGATAAAGGAGCAGTATTTACTGCAACAGCCATTTCAGCTATTATCGCAACTTTAGTTATGGCTTTGGTTGCAAAACTACCTTTTGCATTGGCTCCTGGTATGGGATTGAATGCTTTCTTTGCATTTACCGTAGTATTAGGAATGGGATACAGTTGGCAATTTGCTTTAACTGCTGTCTTCCTTGAAGGTATTATCTTCTTGTTGCTTACTGCATTCAACATTCGCGAGCTAATTGTAAACTCCATCCCTTTAAACCTAAAACATGCCGTTTCGGTAGGTATTGGGCTATTTATTGCATTTATTGGATTAAAAGGTGCTGGCGTAATAGTTGATAATCCTGCAACATTGGTAAGCTTAGGCGATATGAAAAGTCCAGGCGTAATTGTAGGTTTAGTTGGTATTTTGGTTACTGGTGTTCTTTTTGCCAGAAACGTAAAAGGATCTCTTTTAATCGGTATCCTTTTCTCAACTATTTTAGCTCTAATTTTAGGAGTAACACAAATGCCGGAAAATTATAAGTTTGTAAGTCTTCCTCCATCAGTATCTCCTATCTTCTTCCAATTCGATTTCTCTCAGATCTTCACTCTTGACATGGCAATCGTTCTATTCACTTTCTTATTTGTGGATATGTTCGACACTGTTGGAACCCTTGTTGGTGTAGCTTCAAAAGCCGATATGCTAGACAAAGATGGCCGTGTTCCTCGTGTAAAGCAAGCATTATTTGCTGATGCTATTGGTACTTTCTTCGGATCTATTTTAGGTACTTCTACTGTAACAACTTACGTTGAGAGTGCCGCTGGTGTATCGGAAGGTGGTAAAACAGGTATGACAGCTCTTACAACTGCCGGTATGTTTGCCTTGGCATTGTTGTTTGCTCCTGTATTTATCATGATTCCTTCAGCTGCTACAGCTCCGGCTTTGGTAATTGTAGGCTTGTTCATGATGTCACCAATTTTAAAAGTAGATTTGAATGATTTTACAGAAGCAATTCCTGCATTCCTTTGTATCATCATGATGCCATTAACTTTCAGCATTGCCGATGGTATTGTATTTGGAATGTTATCTTTCGTTATCTTAAAATTGCTTACTGGTCGCTATAAAGAAATCAGCCCGGTAATGATTGTAATCGCGGTATTGTTTATTATCAAATTCTATTTTGCCTAATTGATAGCACAAAAATCAAAATAGAATTTTCCATATTCAAAATCCCTCTTTGCTTTGGCTAAGAGGGATTTTTGCTTAGAAAAATCATTCTCATAAATAATTTAACACTTAATTCGCAACAAATTATTATCAAATTCGTTTTATTTAAACAATAACAGAATAATCCACAAAACAATTTAGATATCATAATTATAAGTAACAAACTTCACAATAAACAAATTTTCTTAAACTTTTGATAAAAACTCATTTAATCAATACAATTTGAAATAGGTACAATGAAAATATCTTTAGAAAAATTATACAATCCCTATTTAGTCACATTTTTATCGATACTTGGCTCTGTTATTATTTTCGAGATCGTTAATTTCATACATCCAATCTCATCATATGGTGTCGGATTAACCCTCTCAACAGTAATCCCGGCACTTATAGCATTCCCAATTTCATCGGTAATGATTAAATATCACAAGGAAATAATAGAAAACCGAAAGCAACTACAAAAACTAAATGCAACTAATAAAAAACTGTTTTCGCTTATTTCTCATGATATTAGAGGCCCTATTGCAACAACTGCTCAAGTGTTAAACCTGCTAATAGAGAATGATCTGGAGCCTGAGGAAGCAATGAGTATTCTTGTTCCTCTGGAAGAAAAAAATCAATCTCTTTTAGATTTTATTAATGACTTGTTTCAATGGTCGAAACAACAATTGGATGGAGATCAAATCAACAATACCATCTTTCAGGCAAAAAATCCCATCTCCTCTATTATTTCTTTATACAGTACAGATATTAAAAACAAGCAACTCACAATAAACCTCCACAATACAGATAAGGATATTTACGGCGATAAGAACTCTTACTCTTTCATTATTCGAAACCTATTTCAGAATGCAATAAAATTCTCTCACCCTGATGGAATGATAAATATCTCTATTAGAGAAACTAAAAATTACTTGTATACAATTATTGAAGACAACGGAGTTGGTATCTCTACTGAAAACATTGAAAAAATAGTCAACCGAAAACAATTTTACAGCAGTCACGGTACTATGGGAGAACCAGGTAGCGGATTTGGTATTTATGCATGTTTCGATTACATAAATCGTCAGAATGGAGAACTGAGAATTAGAAGTACAATTGGAAAAGGAACTACAATATTTGTTGCTTTTCCAAAATTGAAAAAGTAAATCAATTCTCAAAAAATATAAATTCCTCAGATATATACCGAAGCAAAAATTACCCTCTATGTAATTTACACAATTGGTATTGACACAAAAAAGCCCCAAAAAGGGGCTTTATATATTAAATAGGGATGTTAAACCTAAATATCAATTCAGGCTAACAGAATCAAATTTAATCATTTTTTAACAGAATATGTATTAAAACATTAATTATTTCAACATTACCTAATGTCAATTATTCTTCAACCTTACTTCCCTTAATAGGCTTCGACTTATCTGGTAAAATCAAGTTTAACACAACTCCTACAACCGAAGCCAAACCAATACCTGCCAACGAGAAGTTACCGTATGAAATTTGTGCTCCACCAATACCAACAGTAAGTACAACCGAAATAATTACTTGATTTCTGGTTTTGGTAAAATCAGTTTTGGCATCAATTAAGGTTTTTATACCAATACCTGCTATCATACCAAATAGTAATAGCATAATACCACCAAGTACAGCCTGTGGAATTGTTTTCAGGAATGCACTTACTTTTCCAATTAATGAGAATACCAATGCAGTTACTGCTGCAATTCTCAACACTCTGGGGTCGGTAACTTTGGTCAATGCAATTGCTCCTGTTACTTCTGAGTAAGTGGTATTTGGAGGCCCACCAAAAAATCCTGCAAAAGCAGTGGCAACACCATCTCCTAATAGAGTACGGTTCAAACCTGGTTTTTTAACAAATTCTTTGTTTGCTACTCCACCAATGGCATACATGTCACCAACATGCTCAATAATTGGGGCAAAAGCAACAGGAATCATATAAAGAACTGCACTCCAGTTTAGTTCCGGACGAACAAATTCTGGTAATGCAAACCATGCAGCTTCTTTAATCGGAGTAAAATCAACCTGGCCTAATACTACCGATACAACGTATCCAACAACAATTGCAGAGAAAATAGGAATCAGTTTAAGCATTCCTTTGGTATAGATTACAATTAAAATTGCTGTTAATAAGGCAATTGAAGAAATAATCCAGTTTGTTTTTGCCATATCCACAGCCACAGGTGCTAAGGACAATCCAATAATCATGATTACTGGTCCAACAACAATTGAAGGGAATATCTTTTCGATTACACGTAACCCCCAAATTTTAATAATTCCTGATACAAGACCATAAACCACACCAACAGCAATTAATCCGGATAATGTTCCTGGCAAACCATATAATTCTGTTGCTGCAACAATGGGTGCTATAAAAGCAAAACTACTGCCTAAAAAAACAGGAACCATACCTTTTGTGATTAAATGAAAAATCAAGGTTCCGATTCCTGCTGTAAATAATGCAACTGCCGGGTCAATGCCAACTAATAAAGGGACTAGTACTGTTGCGCCAAATGCAACAAAGAGAAATTGTACGCCCAAAACAATTCTTTTCGTGGGACTTTGGAATCCCTGAGCCGTAGCTTCTTGAGTAAAGATCATAAAATGGATTTAAAAAATTCACAAATTGGCGCAAAGATAATAAAAATAGGAAA